>CAMTPH010000027.1 GCA_947074345.1 uncultured Bacteroides sp.
CTACCTTTGTTTCATGCATGGATACAACAAGCATCCACAATGCATAACAGAGTTCATTATTTTCATGTAATAGATTAATTTACAGATTTATATACAAAGGTTATCCTGGTATGACTGACACTATGGGTCGTATGCACTCAGACGCTCAATTCGCTGGTTCTTCATCAGTTCCTGCTCACGTAGAAATGATGGGATTCCTTGGTATCGGTAACAACCCAATGGTAGGTTGTACTGTTGCTTGTGCGGTTGATGTTCAAACTGCTTTGACTAAGTAATTAGTTACTTGATATAATGGAAAGCCTTGTAAGTCTTTGACTTGCGAGGCTTTTTTTGTATGATTAATCAGAAATCGGTTTATATACTCAAACAATGAGAAAAAAGGAAAATGAACTTTTTAATAAGATATTCGAAGGTTCTAAATATCGTGATGGCATAGTCAATCCTGAAAAATGGGAAAAAACTTCAACTAAAGTGATGTTTGTATTAAAAGAGACAAATGGACTTGATGGCGATTTAAGAGATTTTCTAAAGGCAGGAGGCAAAGGTACAACTTGGAATAATATAGCACGATGGTCTGCCCTATTTGAAAATATGAATGATGATATCTCATATAAAGAAATTGATAATTACATTAAGGAAAATAGAAAGAAATATTTGTCTAAAATTTGCGCTGTAAATCTTAAGAAAAGTGCAGGTGGAGCATCTACAAATGACAAGGAGTATGAAGTTCAAATCACAGATGCAGAAATTGAGATATTAAGAGAGCAGATAAAATTATATAAGCCTAACTACATAGTATGCTGCGGTAAGATTATATCTAAGATCCTTATTAAAACTGATAATATTGCGAAAAGAGTTATTGAGAACCGTAAATGGATTAAACATTTCGAAATAAAAAAGGATAAATATTCTCTCTGGAGAGATAAAAACAGCAACGCTTTTATTGTAGAATTCATACATCCCAACAGCAGATCCTATTCGAATGAAGTTTTGTTTGAATCGCTAATGAAAGTAGTTAGAGAACATACAACAAAAACAATTATTGAATAGTTGTTTCAAGGTGTCGGTAATAGCACAATAGTTGCATGTGCGGTTAATGTTCAAACTGCTTTGACTAAGAAATTAGTTATTTAATAGATAGAAAGCCTTGTAAGTCTTTGACTTACAAGGCTTTTTTGTTTGCTTAATTTATTCTTCATTTTTCTTTCTCCGTAATATTTCTCACATCATTGATTAGTTAGTTTTCATCTATAGGAGGATTTGGATGGTATGAAAAGGAATTAATATTTATACTTTTTGGTATAGTTTGACCCATAAGGCTTATTTGTTAAATACAAGTAGATTACACACTAATTAAAAAAACATGAATAATTGTGAAAAGGCGCAATATTTACTACATTTGACAAACAATAAAGATGATGATGTAGAGTTCGATTCAATATCAGATATAGCAGTCATCCAATGATTAATAATCTATTCTATTATGAAGGTTTACATCATTCTCATCACAACTACAATTTGAAAATCAACAAACTATGAAAGCAAGACTTATTTTAGGTTCACTTTGCCTTAGTGCATCTCTTTCGCTTTCGGCACAAAAGAGTGCTACTATCACTCTACAGCCAGAAAAAGCAACACAAATCATTCCAAAAGAAATTTACGGACAGTTTGCAGAACATCTAGGTACATGTATCTATGGTGGTTTGTGGGTTGGCGAAGATTCGAATATACCAAACACAAACGGCTATCGGAATGATATGTTAGTAGCTCTTAAGGAACTGAAGATTCCTGTAATGCGCTGGCCGGGTGGATGTTTCGCCGACGAATATCACTGGATGGATGGTATTGGTCCAAAGGAGAATCGGCCTAAAATGGTAAATAACAATTGGGGAGGAACTATAGAGGATAACAGCTTCGGCACACACGAATTCCTTAATCTTTGCGAGATGTTGGAATGCGAACCTTATATTAGTGGTAATGTAGGTAGTGGCACCGTAGAGGAACTAGCGAAATGGGTGGAATATATGACCTCTGATGGCGATTCACCAATGGCGAATCTACGTCGTCAGAATGGACGCGATAAAGCTTGGGGTGTAAAATACCTAGGTGTAGGAAACGAGAGTTGGGGATGCGGTGGCAGTATGCGCCCTGAATATTATGCCGACCTATACCGCAGATACTCTACTTATTGTCGCAACTACGACGGCAACAAACTTTATAAAGTCGCTAGTGGAGCTAGCGATTATGATTATAACTGGACTGACGTGTTGATGAATAGAGCAGCTTACAACATGGACGGTCTTTCTTTGCACTATTATACTGTTACAGGTTGGACGGGCAGCAAAGGCTCTGCTATCAATTTCGACAATGAAGAACACTATTGGACAATGGGTAAATGTTTGGAAGTAGAAGATGTACTTCAAAAACACATTGCCATAATGAACAAATATGATAAGGATAAGCGCATAGGCTTATTGCTCGATGAGTGGGGTACTTGGTGGGATGAAGAGCCTGGTACAGTTTCGGGACACTTGTTTCAACAAAACTCAATGCGCGACGCGTTTGTTGCTTCGTTAAGCTTGGATGTTTTTCATAAATATACAGATCGACTAAAGATGGCAAACATCGCACAAGTTGCCAATGTGTTGCAATCTATGATTCTAACTCAAGAAGATAAGTTGGTCTTGACTCCAACATACCATGTGTTCAAGATGTACAATGTACATCAAAATGCCAAGCACTTACCACTACATTTAACCTGTGATACTATATCTGTGGGTGATAATCGTAAAGTACCGTTAGTAAGCGCAACAGCTTCAATAGACGCCAGCGGAAAGGTGCATATATCTTTGTCTAATGTAGACCTTCAAAATACTCAAAAGGTATCTATCAACTTGGCAAACTTGAAGGTTAAAAATGCAACCGGTGAGATTCTTACTACAAACAACATTTGTAACTACAACTCTTTTGAGGAGCCCAATAAGGTAGTGCCAACACAGTTCAAAAACATGAAGTTGAATAAAAACATTTTAATCGTCGACATGCCTGCCAAATCTATTATAGGGATAGAACTTGAATGACACCAAGAACAATTTCCCTTTGAAAGAAAAGGAATAAGAACCACTTTTAATAATCAAAAACGGGATTGAGCTATGTTTGCTCAATCCCGTTTCAATATAAAATTATAATAGGATATCTAATTATTGAGGATACCAACGAGTAGCACCGACATTACTAGGGAAGCTACTATCTATGATAGTAAAATCACCATCAGTCGGATCGGCAAACACTTCTTCAGAGTCAGCATTGAAAGAGATGAGCCCTTTTATTGCATTACTAGCAAATACACCGTCTGTAAGCACATAAGAATTGTTTACTGTTGGAGCATAACCACGATAACCTTTGGCACCACTAGATTTTCCAAACAAAGTATTTGTAATAGTTATAGTTGGGCCAGAGTTAGATGATCCGGCATCAACAAGGTAGCGTCCAGAGCCAATTGCATTGTATAGCGTACAATAGTTAAAACTCACTGTAGTAACCGACGCATTAGTCAAACGCAAAACATCATTACCCACTCCATTCAAAGTACAGTTGTTTAGTTCAATATTGGTTGCAGTATAGTCTTTTGAATTTAAATGAACCAACGCATAACTACCTGTACAAATATTATTGAAAGAACACATATCAAACTTGATGTTACCTACAGTTTTGGCAGGAGTGCCTTTAAAACGTATAATACTATTAGTAAAGCCGTTGAACTCACAATCAGAGAATAGAATTTCAGAAACATACATTGCAGACTCTTGGTTGATAACATAGCCAGAATTTGAATTGTTGAACAATAAATTGTATGCTCTAAAGAACTGATGTGTACCGCTGAAAACAATATCCTTCATAATATTTAATACAGGTTTGTCTCCCCCTGCTTCCGCATATAGAGTAAGCGACATATCTGCAGGAATATTCAAAGTTGAGAGTGTTCCATCTGAAGATTCCGCACCAGCAATATCATATGTTTCACCTGCTGTGAAAACAATTACTAGATTCGTCTTATCTATTAATGAGTTTATCAAACCTTGAGTTAATGTTTCACCAGGACCAAGCGTTACAGTATATTCAGGTTCTGGAGCCGCAATAGCTGTAGTAGTCAAACGAGAACCACGAAGAGTAGTATTATTATAAATAGAGAACAAGTATGCTGTAGATTCCTTCAATCCTGTGATAGTGATTGTACCGTTCGCTATATCTTCAGCAGTAAGATCAATAACAACCGCTTCGGCATAAAGTGGCGCGCCACTCTCAGTAGTTCCGATGCTTTCTTGCACCGTAACTTGAGTTACAGCAAGACCAGCTTGCCAAGTCAAAGTGATATAGTCTTCACCGGTGTCGGCATCTGTAATTGGATTAAGAATATTTTCACTCTTTGTTTCGAAAAAGACATTCGACAAATATGCCCAATTAGAGCTAGCTACATTATCTGCACATCCTTTAATGCGAATAAAGTATTTAGTGCTATTGTTTAGATCGGTTATTTGATAAGGCGACGATTTTATAGAACCATCTTCACCTAAGATTTGTGAGTTAGCAGTATAACCACTTTTCAAACCATAAAGCGAATCGGTACTAAGTTCTATTATATAATATTGAGTTCCCGGAGTTGATTTCCAGCTCAACTCAGCTTCGGTAGCGGTAGCAGATATAGACAGACCACTTGGCATAAACAAACGATCGTAAGCGCTGTCAGTTTTCCAATCGTTAGCATCCTCGCAAGATACAAGTGTTGCAAACGTTAGGAGCAGCATGGCTCCCAATATATATAGTTTAGTTATCTTTGATTTCATATATAGTATAATACTTTAAGTTTAGATTAGTTGCTAAATCCATATGAGTTACTCAAGGTACCATTCGAAGCAGAAATAGTTGTTGATGCGATAGGCATCAAATATCTATTGATAACAGTACTATTCAAACCTGCACTGATGCTAGGCATTTTATCATTCAAGTTAGTCTTATTAGGGGTTCTTGACTCATCACCCCAGAAAGTTTTGCTTATCCAACCTTCTGATGCAGGCGCTGAAGCAAGATCAGCTTGTTCTTCTGCGGTAGCGTACCATTGAACAGAAGTCATATCGATTGATGAATTATCTTCTTTATACTTAAAATACAATTTAATAGGGTATTCACTTATTTGAGCAACGTAATCGTCTTTCATCTGTTGAATTTTATCACCCAATAAATTCCAACGAATTAAGTCATACTTACGGTAACCTTCACCAACTAACTCCCAAGCATTTTCGTTAACAATAGCATCGAAAAAAGAGTCCTTATCACCAGGAAGATTGCTCACGTATGATTTGGCTGTAGCTTGGTTTTCGGCAGAGAAAGCACGAGTATGTACTTTTCCTAAAGCTTGACGAGCTGTTAAACCAGCTGGACCATTTACATCTGGACCATTAGAAAGCTCGTTAAGTACTTCAGCATACATCAATAAAACATACGAGTAACGTATTTTAGTAACATTGATTCCGGTAAACCATTTCGCATTACCTGTAGCTATCGCTATATTACGCCATGCCTCGCTCATTTTACGAATATCCCATTTTGCAATATAGATTTCAAAAGGTTTATTTCCATCGAACTCCTCTATAATAATACCATCAACATCTTTCAAATAATATGGTGCACATGTCAAGTCGCGACGAAGGTCAGACTTGTTGAACGACCAAAAATAAGGAGCTGGAACTTTGACTTTACCAGAAGAGTTACCCTTAGTACCATATTGAGTAGATGAACCACTGATGCGTACACCTATTGAGTAACCAAGCTCACTAGAGATGCCTAGTCCCATAGGTATTTCAAAAAGGTTCTCTCTGTAAGTATCATCAAGCTTCAATTGATTCACTAACAACCAGTAATCAGCTAAAGATGGATTTAGTTGGTGAATACCCGAACTAATCAAATCAGAAAGATACTTAAGCGCTAAATTGTAAAGCGTAGTTCGTTCTTCTTGACTTGGACGCTGTGTTGGATATTGAGCATCGCTGGTTGTAGCTGTTTCGTATCCAGCCTTCGATTGTTCGCGAATAGCCCACCCTGCCCTTGTTAGAGCCATGTTAGCCAAGAGGGCTTGTGCATAACCACGAGTAATGTGTTCAGTGCTTACAACACCTGCATATGGCAAGTTAGGTATAGCGTCTACTAAATCTTCAATAAGGAAATCTAAAATTGAATCACGATCTACCTTTCCAAGATAAGCATTACTCAAATCTGGATTAGTCGGTTCTGTCTTCATAGGAAGATCGCCAAAGTTACGAATCAAGTCAAGATAAACCATCGCACGTATAGTTTGAGCTTCTGCTTTAATTCTGTTGGCAGATGCTTTGGTACTAGCACTTTCACCGGTTAGTAGATCACTATTGTTAATACCACTTACAATTTGGTTGGTATACTCTATGACACTAAACATACTATCCCATGCACGAGCTAAGTTAGCCCAACCAGGATTTTGGTTATAGTTCATATTACCACGATCACTCGAAGTATCTTCGGCAGTAGCCCCAATACCATCTATTAGCTCGTAGTCTGAATTCGTATTCCAAATGATACCGAAGTATTGAGAATAAGTTTGGTCAATTGTTAACTCGCCATACACTTTATTCAATACATTATTGGCATAGTCTAGTGAGTTATAAACGGTCTCCGCTGGAAGATCAGAAGGAGATGTTTGATCTAGGAAGTCACTGCAAGAGTTCATCATACCGATGCTAACGATTCCTAACAGGAAATTTCTAAATATCTTTTTCATCTTATGGTAATCTCTTTAAATTAGAATGAAACATTGATACCAGCTACAAATGTGCGACTCTTCGGATAGGCTGCATAGTCCACACCAGGAGTCATTGCATTCTTCTTGCTCGATGTATCTACTTCAGGGTCAGTTCCCGAATATTTAGTAAATGTAAGCAAGTTGTAACCTGTGACATATATGCGTACATTTTCCAACCATATCTTACGAACAAAGTTTTTGGGTAGTGTATAGCCTATAGATACGTTGTTTAAACGTAGGAATGATGCATCTTCTACAGCATAATCAAACAACTGCATCGTTGTCACACCTACTGGATTGTAGATGCTAGCACCCGAGTTCATTTCATTTAGGCGAGCACTTACATTATCAATTCCTCCGTAAGAGTTGATTACAGTACTCGTTGGACGACCTAGGTTCATGCCCGTTGAAGGGTCAATCCAAGTATATCGATTATTTAGATTAAAGTCATCGTTCAAGTTATAGCCCAATGCCGAACCTGCACGGAAAGCTGTTGCTAACTTAGTACCATTAACAAGTTTATGTCCAATAGAGTAATTAAAGAACACCATAAAATCGAAGTTATTCCAGTTACCAGAGAAGCCAAAACCTCCATTGACTGGAGCCACGGTATTGCCTAGTTTTTGTTTAATTGGCTCACCGTTTTCATCAACTTTAAATTTCAATCCACCAGGATAATATTGTCCTCCTGTTATTGTAGGAGATTTATCAACTAGACCATCTCTAAGACCCCAACTAGCGCCATTCCAAACTAGTTCACCATTAGGATTATTAACATTATCATATACAGTATAGAATCCGTTTCCTCTATATCCCCATACTTCACCAAGGCTACCGCCTTTTACTACACGAAAGTCTTCGTACTTAGCAATAACAGAACCAGCCCAGTTAGAGCTTTGCCATGGATTATTAGTATTCAAATCATCAATACGATTTTTGTTGTATGCAATGTTCATATTGAAGTCAAGGTTGAAATTTTTGTTGGATATTAAGTTTGCACTCAACTGTAATTCAACGCCTTTATTTGATGTTTTACCGAAATTCTGATATTGGTAAGTATAACCGGTGTGTCCCGGGATTTCAGTACGCATCAAAAGGTCGCTTGTTGTATTCCAATAGGCATCGATACTACCTGAGATGCGATTGTTCCACAAACCGAAATCAAAACCGATGTTACGAGTGATGGTCGTTTCCCATTTCAATTTTGGGTTAGGAAGCGTAGATTGATGTTCCAACATAGGACTAAAGATCTCACCGAAATACGGACCTTTAGAAGATGCTGCAGCCATCGAGTAAGTTAAATACATCAACCCTGCAGGAATACGATTGTTACCTGCCATACCGAAAGATGCACGAAACTTCAAACTTGATAACCATTTACCTGTGTTGGCCATAAATTTCTCTTCACTCATACGCCATGCGAATGCTGCTGAAGGGAAATAACCCCACCGATTACTCTTGGCAAACTTAGAAGATCCATCGGCACGCATTGTAACTGTAAATAGGTAGCGATCCATCATTGAATAATTAACACGCCCGAAGAACGAAACCATATTATCTTTAATACCAATTGTACTCTGTGTAGGATGTGTATTGCCTGCAGCACTCATATTGGCCAAGATCTCGCTAGTAGTCATTGAGGACGGAAATGCTGTTGCAGTCATAATGTGTTCAATATCTTGTGAGTTAAAGATTTCTTCACCAACCATTGCATCAAAACGGTCGCGCTTATTGAAGAATGTTGTATTATAACTCACTGTAGTAGCAGTTCTCCAATTGTTGTTTTTCAAACGAACCAACACCGCTTGAGGCATACCATTGTCACCTAGATTAGAGTTTTGTACAGCTTCTTTTTCCCATACTTGATCAGTATCAAGACGACGGAAGCCGTAACCAAATTCTGCACGAACTCTAATACCTTTGAATGGTCTCCAATCCAAACCCACGTTATAATTCTGCTTGAAATCTTTACGTCTTTTGTAAGTTGCATCAAGACGTTCGAGAGGACTAAATTGACGAGTAGAGTTAGACTCATCGTCATCTTCTAATGAAACAGTAATTGGATCGACCGGACGGAAACGCACTGCATTTGCTACGATTGAGTTGGTAGCATTCGACTCATTACTATCAGCACCACCACCAAGACCGTCAATACGTGTATTAGCCAAACGTGCGTTAAAGTCTAGCTTAATCCATTTATTGATATCCGTATTGATCTTTGCATTGATGTTATCTTTGGAGAAACCAGAATGGCGCATGATACTTTTCTCATCGTTTCGTGAGTAAGAGATAGAGTATTTAATCTCTTTAGTACCTCCACTTATACTTATATTATATTGTTGCTGTGTACCTGTTCTACCGAAAATATCCTTTTGGAATTCTTGTCCTTTGCGAGACTTCCAGATATCAAGATCGGTAAATTCACCATAACCTGTTGCCCCTTGCTCATATTGGTAGAAGGCATAGTTGTATGGATCCATCGTTTTATTCAGTTTCACAACCTTTCTCCAACCTGTAGAAACTCCTAAGTTTACTTGAATTTTACCTTCTTTACCCGATTTAGTTGTGATGATGATTACACCATTTGCACCACGAGCACCGTAGATTGCAGTAGAAGAAGCATCTTTCAACACATCAATAGTCTGAATATCAGTAGGTGCAATATCACTAATACTGTTCACCGGAAATCCGTCGACAATATAAAGTGGTGAGTTGTCTTGAGAAAGAGAACCACCACCACGAACACGAATCTTCACATCAGCATCGGGAGAACCTTCTGTAGTTGTAATAGACACACCGGCCAGCTTACCAGTCAAAGCCTCTGAAGCGCTTGCCACAGGTACTGCTTCTAACTGCTTAGCATTAACTGAGGCTACAGAACCCGTAAGGTCTCTTTTAGCAACAGTGGCATACCCGATTACTACAACATCCTCCAAGACTTCAGAATCTTCTTGAAGAGTTACATTCACAGTTGTTTGTCCTTTCACAGGTACCTCTTGAGTTTTCAAGCCGATATACGAGAAGATAATTGTACCATCGGTTGGAACTGTAAGAGTGTAGTCACCATCAAGATTGGTTACAGTACCATTAGATGTATTTCCTTTTTCAATGACCGAGGCTCCAATTACAGGTTCACCAGTCGAATCAATGACGTTACCCGTTACAGTAATCATCTGAGCTGACAGGTTAATCGAAAGCGACGCAAGAAGCATGAGCATCACAATGCGCATTATTTTCGCTTGGTTAGACATACTTTGCATATTAAGTAAGTTATTAATAGATTATTGTTAATGCATAATTATATATGGATTAATTATGTAATCAATCCATAACCACACAAGTAGACACAAAAAACTTGCACTTATGTAAAACCTATTTTATAAATAAATGTTCAATTCATCTATTTTTAATAAAGTTAGAGTATGCTAAATAAAACTACATAGCTAATTTACAGATATATAGCAATTGCCTTTCTTAACCATTTATATAGAAGAACTTATCTTTAAGTGTTAACAAAATAATTTAATTTGAATGCTTCGATTAGGAGATGCAATTAAGTGTGGGTACTTACGCCATAGATTCTATTCCAAAAACGCATAAGCAATAATTAATTATCCATGATACCTTATAACCATTAAGAAAAGATTAATTTAGCGGCTTGAAACAACAACATCTTAAAACAATCCCCATACAGCTAACACAATACACTTCATTATGAGAAAATATATTTATATCACTTTAATTCTTCTAGTATCTTGCTTATCTTTTTTCATTATCTCTAAAGATGTTTATTACATGCCTATATTTGCAAAACATGGAGATATTGTTGATCAACTCGACAATGTGAATATCTATTTCAATGATCCTAAGATAAAGTCCAATGAGGCGATGGTTACTCCTTGCGGATATCGAGTAGGTGTAAAATATCAATGTGTAGAGTTTGTTAAGCGATACTATTTTGAACACTACAATCACAAAATGCCTAATATTTGGGGCAATGCCCGCGACTTTTATAATTCTAAACTAAAAGATGGAGCTTTTAATAAAGAAAGAGGATTATTGCAATATAAAAACGGTAGTTCTACAAGACCAGAGAAAGGAGATTTATTAGTTTATAAGAATGGTAAATATGGACACGTGGCTATTGTTTCAAAAGTATCGGATAATTCAATAACAATAATGCATCAGAATGCAGGACGTTATCGCCCTACCAGAATGAAACATTCATTGAAATATAAAGATGGTGTTTGGACAGTAGAGAAAGATGCTTTATTAGGTTGGTTGCGAGTTAAATCATAGCTAATCCATGTATTATATTTCTCTGAGCTGCAGATATTAATTCTTAATGAACACCACAGATATAGTACTTATTCATTACACAGTACACGATAGGTCTTATATGCTTGTTCCAACACTCTTGATTCGAATTCTACCTGTATCATATCTCCAAGTTGAATAGGAATTGTCTTATCTTCGATCCACTCATCATTTCTTTTGAATCGTATCACCTGAGATCCTTCGGGCACTTTTGCCGTATCTATTGATTTTCCGATAAAGTAAGAGCTCTCAAATATATTAAAGTTGGTATCAATTTTCTCGGTAGATTTATAATAATCTTTAGGCAATAAACGCGCATAGAGTAAATCGTAAACCGGTTCAACCTTCATGATTGAGCTTATAAAGAATGAAAGACCTACAAGTACAATCATATAAAAGAAGTCTGTAAATTGACAAGTCATCTCAAGTATTAGAACCAATCCTGTAAGAGGTGAACGAACCACTACTGCAAATATAGAGCCCATAGCCATAAGCATAAAAAAACCACTATATTGTTCGTAGGGCAAACCAATAGCACAAAGCAGCAAACAGAACAATTTGCCTGCCAATGCTCCAATTACCAATAATGGCAAAAAGATACCACCAGGAAAACCCAAGCTATAACATAATGGGGTATAAATCAATTTTATGGCCAACAATAATAGTATAAACCAGATAGACCCACCCACTGCCGCATTCTTAAAAATCAAAGGTTCGCCACCGGCTAAGATATCCGGAATAAAGAAGCCAAGAGCATAAGTCATAAGAATGACTAAAAAGATATACAGATAAGAAGGCATCTTATATTTACAACGAAATCCCTGAAAAAACAGAAGAAGATAATTAAATATCTTTCCACAAATAGAAAGAAACAGAGCCAGTCCAACAAAAGTAATTAAGATAATATCCAATTCGCGTGTATCGGGCATTGCCGAACTCATCTTAGAGTAATCATTCGTACTGAATACGACTTTTGCCATCCATCCAGAGGCAATAGCAGCCAAGAGAGCCATAGCAGTACTTCGCGAAGATTGATATTTAGTAACCTCTTCGTGTACAAATATAGTAGAAGCTAATGGAGCCGTAAAAGCAGAAGATAACCCGGCAGCAGCACCACTTGATATCAGGAATCGTTTATCGGAGCCATCTAGTTTTGTCCATTTCGCCATTAAGTTTCCTAAATAGCCACCAACCTGAACACTAGGACCTTCGCGTCCTAAAGACAATCCCATACCTACAGCAATAATCCCACCAAAAAACTTCTGAATGGTTTCCCAAATATTCTTACGAATACTAAAACGATTACACAAATAGCCTTCAACTTGCGGTATACCGCTACCTGCAAGCATCGGAGTCTTTTTGATCATAAGGTAAAGCAGCATAGCAATACCATATAATCCTAATATAATGCCAATATGAATATACCAAGAATATTGATGAGCATAAATTATATCACGAACTATAGTTGATTTTTCTATTAGGTAACGATAAGGCACAGTAATTAAACCAATAAGCAATCCAGTAAGAATACTAATTATATATATTCTTATATTAAACTTCTGATGTATATAATGAAAACTAGATTCAGTTTTAGCTACTACGTCTTTCCATTTATCTGTCATGGAGTATTCTTGTTTTTTTATTTAAAAAAACGTTTTTTATGGTATAATTGTTCTAAAAAAGTATACACAACACCAACTTTCTAGAATTACAAAATCCATACAATCAAGCTCCATGGCTTGCTCTATTTATGAGAATACCGAAGACAAACAGATCTATTAGAAAAAAGAAATGCCTATATAGCCTATTAGAAGTTATTATTCATTAGCCTCTTTCTGCCACTTTACATACATGAATATAGCATTAAGAAGATATACGCACCACATCAGCAACGTAGCAACGCTTTCGGTTTCTTGCGTGAAGTAGGCAAATCCCCACATCATGATTGTAACAATATCAACAACAATCCAAAGGAGCCACTGCTCTGCAAACATTTTCACAGCTAGAATCATAGCTATTACCGAAGCAACCGTGCTAAATGAATCAAAGAAAGGCAACGACCCTCCTAGCCTTTTAAGTATAAACCCATACAAGAATGTAGCAATTGCAATGGCGATGAGTATCATACCAAATTGCTTTCTAGTCATATTGCGTTTATTGACTTCTTTGGTCTCCTTATTCATATTCTTGCTCCAAACATAATAACCGTAAAACTGCATCGGGAAATAATAGAGTGCATTCAACATTACTTCGCCATAATATTTAGCAGAATAAGCGATGTATGCATAGAGAGCAGCATTGATAGCGCCAAACAGATAAGCCGACAGTTTCCCCTTACCCACACATACCACACATATCACACCGGTTGTAGCCGATAAAATGCCGATTGTGGTATCGCCCATATAGAGCGACAATACCACGATTGTTAAACACGCTATTGAGAGCCATAGAATCTCCCATCTCTTCCATCCCGAAAGTTCATCTTTTATAAAAGAAAGTATTTTATTTTCCATCTGCATTATAGGTAGCATCCAAAAACATTGATTAGCAATAACTATGAACAATAAGTCCATCAGCAAAGATAGAACAAATTAAACTATATTCTTTTACAGTAATAAAAATAGAGCTATTTATAAAAAGAATAAGCACAACGTTCAAGGAGTATATCAATGTGGTGTATGGAATAGTGAAAAATAAGATTATCCATTTACTGAAACGGTTTATGATAAATCCTACTTAATCAATTCACAATTTCCTGAACAAATTACATTAATAAGTGTTAGTAATTCTATAATTTAATAACTAGAATCAGTTGAATTATAGAATAATAGACGCTAATGGTATGCTATTATAAGCCTGCTAATGCAAAAATAAACCCTAAAAAATATAATTATGGATTTTGGTAAAATGATTTTGGGGGCATTACTCCCTATTTTTGTGATAATGCTATTGGGGTACATAACCGGAAAACGGAAAGTATTTACCGCTGATAACGCACGTAGTTTTAATAAGTTTGTACTTAACTTCGCATTGCCTGCTGCATTATTTCTATCAATCGTAAAAGCTGATAGAGAGTTAATATTCGAAGATTTAAAGCTAACGATTATTAGTATAGTTGTAATTGTGGCATGTTTCATGTGGGCATTCGTTTCATGTAAATGGTTCTTTAAGCATTCTAAAAAGGAGGCAGCTGTTTGTGCATTGATCGCTGGATCGCCAACAATCGGATTCCTTGGTTTTGCTGTGCTAGAACCTATTTATGGATTTACCACAAGTACAGGATTGGTAATTGCAATTGTGGCTATTGTAGTAAATGCGATAACCATCCCAATTGGTTTATACTTGTTAGACCCCGATGATACGCCTACCCCAACAACTACTCCTGCTGTTGGTGCAGATGGTAAACCTGTTGCTGTTGCTGCCGCTCCCAAAAAGAAAGGAAACAATGCATTTGTCAATGCACTGAAACAACCCGTTGTGTGGGCTCCTATCTTGGCTGTAATCTTTATTTTAATAGGTATTAAATTCCCTGCGGGATTAGATCCAACATTCAACTTGATAGCAAAAGCGAATGCAGGTATGGCTGTATTTGCTGCCGGTATTACACTATCTGCACAGGTTGTTAGATTTAGTTGGGAAATTGGATACAACACGATAATCAAGTTAATATTAATGCCGCTTGTTCTTCTTGTGGTCGGAATCCTATTCAAAATGAATCCCGAAAACTTACAAATGCTTGTGATGGCAGGTGCTTTACCTCCAGCATTCTCAGGTATTATCATTGGTAGTCGCTATAATATATATGTAAATGTAGGAACTTCGTCGCTAGCTGTAAGCACCATTCTGTTTATGGGGGCAGCTCCATTCTGGTATTGGTTTGCCAAATTTGCAGCAGACATGTTCTTGAAATAATATAAAAAGCAAGCAAAAACGATATATGTGTCAATAACTGACTTATAACATCTGCTTTCTTATCTATACATAAATAGGCTAAATTTCAAAAAGATGAAATTTAGCCTATTGTTATTATTATAAGACACTTTTTAGAAGCTCAAATTAACCCCTAAGGCAATGTAATTAAACTGCGCCATGGTATAAATCTTCTTCACATCCGATCCACCATCTAGCAATCTATATCCTAAAGTGGCAGACAGCAAATCGTTAAACATATACTCCACACCAGCAAACAGATCGAATGCACGACCATATTTTATAGCAAATCCATCGCCATAAGATAATAAAGAGAAGTTACTACTAACACACCAATCTATATAATATGAAATCAAAGGCGCTACACCCACATTGCTATATTTCGTTTTTTGCGAATTATCTTTCATTGAAATCGCAGCATCTCTAATAAGCAGCGTAGCACCCAACTCGAAATTGAATTTAGCTCGTTTCACCAACCCATATCTATAACCTATGCGATAAGTATTGAAACGGTAACTGATGTGCATATCTGTACTTTCAGGAAAATAAGTTCCATTATAGTAAATATCGGTTGGGCTTATACCGTGATACTTAGTCTTGAGTAGTGTTCCAGTTAAGATAAAGTGATTTCTGCGATAAACATATTCAACTTCGACACGTGGAGAGAAGTTAACCTTATGATTTAAATCAAACTCTTTATTAAGATGTATACGAGTTCCCTCGTCATTGTTGGGACGTTGTAGCGTATTGTCCCCACTAAATACTAACTGCGGAATGATACGTATCTCCCATGAAGATTGCGCAACCATTATAGATGAGCAAACTATTAAAAGATAAAATAGAAAAGCTTTTTTCATAAACACTAATCATTAGTTACTCAAATAAAACCAGCATCATAGCCGATTGTTTAAATAATTAATGATTAATGCTTTATCTCAAGACAAACTGTCTATTACGAAATCTATTATCAATATCCCGATTGTTCAATCCATTCATAAATATCTTCACCGATAACCGACTTTAGTTTCGAGTTATTCAAATCGTAAACCATCTTGATGGGTTTAGAACGATTATATTTATACCCATCATCGTCTTTAGCTCCATCAGCATATAGCGGATAATAGCTCATAAAAATATATGATATAGGCGTCTTGTTGTCATATGAGCTTACATATTCATCATCAGCTCCAATCAATTTATAGCTATCCAAATATAAACCTTCGGGAGCAACCGTTTCTAGTTTTTTTGTTTTAGGCATATAAATATAAAGATGGTTATTCACTTCAGAACCACCTACACGAAGCAAGTCACCTTCGACCAACAATTGCAAATCGCCATTGTGTAAGAAGTAACGATAACTATCAACATTCATTTTAGCATCAAAGACCATGCTCTTCTCATCTCGTGCAATGTTGTTGATGATAAAGTTCTCAATTCGTGTACTAGTTTTCAATTTATATGACTCGGTATCCAATAAATTGAATAATCTGTATGATAAACTCCTACTGCGACTAGCGCCATTTAATTCAAGTTTATATCTCTTTCTGATTGATTCAGAAATCACAACTGTATCATACGATAAAGGAATGATAAATTCTAGATTTTCAGGATCGACGCATTGACTCTCTTTCAATCGTGGCACCAAACTATAATCGCCCACATCGGCATACTCTTTCAACTCCTCGGGTGGCAATTTGCTTACATAAGTATAAAACTCCTTCTCGCCATATGCTTGAGCTTTACCTAAACCATATTGCATGACTGTAACTATTATTCCCCCCCAGAACAAAAGTGCAGCTATTCCTAAAGTAAATACTACCAGTCGTTTTGCGCTATTGTATGACACCATTCGCGTCATCCAATTCTTGATTTTCAAGAAAATCTTTTTCATTGTTTAATCGTGTTTATAAATATTACATTCAATATCAGTTATACAAGCTTGTAAGTGGCGTATCATAAAGCCCCTTCATTCTATTGCTCAAAGGTAATAAATATTACTTCTTCAGAGATTTATATTGCCCTATTATTTATCCATTTATGTCAATTATTATTTAATGTAAAACAGTACAGTACAACTATAAACCTTATATTTGCTAAATAGTACAAAACAGAACGTAAAGTGCCACAGTCTATATGATAAGTGTTAACATTCATCGTGTAGAATGTAGCATTTTACAAACTCCACCATCACAATCTGAGTATCAGGGCATTACAAACCTCATGGTAGACTACCTTATTCAACGTGGTAGGCTACCTAATCTAGCACGGTGGATTACCTAATCTACCACACTGAACTAGGTAGTCTAGCTTTTGGGTATTATTGACAAAGAATCTTTGCTTCTACATATTGATGATTTAAGACAAAAAAAATCGAGCCTCAACGCAATGTCAAAGCTCGATTATATTTCAGAAGTTATACTATTTCAGAAATGCTATCCTATTTAGCAGTTCCTTTTAAGCCGAAATCTTTTTGACTTGGTGAGTATTCACCATCTTGGCAGCCTGCTTTCATAATATCGTCTACCAAACTATTGATGTATAGTTCAAGATAAGAATAACCGGTTTCTGTATCGATATCACTGTATGTCTTATCAGCAGGCAAATAAAGAGCAGCCCATTCATCAGGTATACCATCATTGTCAGTATCAACCGGTTTTGGTTCGCTTTTATATTCGATATAACCTTCAACATCTGTTTGTGTATCAATCAAGCCGTTTCTACTACCATTAGAACCTTTGTAGGTAAAAGTACCTGTTTTGGCTTCTTTGGCAATGCGTTGATCAATCACATCTCGCTTATAGCTTGCTCCGGCATAAGACAATACTTTATCAAACGCCACATCGGCAGCATGTGTAGTAGGCTCAACAACCTCAAATTCACGAGTGCTCTTTAGTCCATCTTTATTACCACCAGGCAATTTACCGGTTTTAGTATTAGGATGTATGCCTACCCAATTGTCTATATTGGTAGCAGCTACAAACCCTTTCATCTTTAAAGGAAACTTTTTGCAGCTATCATCAAAATAGTTATCGGCTACAAAGAATTTGCCCCATGTACCTTTCGCATTCTTTTGTGTACCATCGTCGGCACGTGGCTCAAAGATACGGTAATTCAAATCAGATTTTTCAGCTGTAGAAGGTCCCGGTTTGTAGTAGTTACCTACAATGTTATAGTTACCGCCCTCAGCAGAATAGCCACCATTAGTTGGGCCCCAGTTATAGAATACATTGTTGCGCACATCTACCAACTCATCTTCGGGACGACCGGTATAGCGGCTACCACACAAACGTGGCGTGCGACTAGAGTGATGTGCCATTAGATTGTGGTGGAAAGAAGCACCTTCGCCTCCCCAAATGCCACCATATCCATGAGCACCTTTGCCGTGAACAGAGCGAGTTAAGCTTTCGCTCAAAATACACCATTGCATCGTAAAGTTTTTATTGCCATAAAACGAAGAGCATTCATCGGTACTCCAACTCATAGTGCAATGGTCTATAATGATATTATTGTGGTTTCTTCCCCACAAAGCATCATCCTCAGCCTTATATTCATCGCCCATACGGAATCGAATGAATCGAATGATTATATTATCTGCAGCTATACTTACTGAATTGCCTTTAATACAGATACCATCGCCCGGAGCTGTTTGTCCGGCAATCGTAATATTAGGATCATTAATTTGCAATTTCTTCTCTAACTCAATCGTTCCCGATACATCAAATACTACAATACGATCGCCCTTCTTAACTGCATCGCGTAGCGACCCTTTACCACTATCATTCAAGTTGGTTACATGATACACTTCGCCACCACGTCCACCGGTTGTAGTATAACGAGCAAAACCTTCGGCTCCAGGAAAAGCAGGAGTTTGAGCATTTAGTGACAATATTGAAACCAACATGATCACTAAAGTTAGGATATTAATCTTTCTCATTTTAAGTATGTCTCTACTATCTTCTAAAAGATAGAATAATTGTTTAGTTGATATTTACTTCTTCTATACATCATACAGAACAGCTACTGTGCAACTGCATACGTATTACTTCGTCTATAAACTAGGATATAAAGAAGAAGATGAATAATATAATTTTGGCGAAATGCCAAATGTAGTATTAGGGATTCAAGGAGATAGAAGCTTTGATGAATGCACTCAAAATGATTACTATTGCATTCAAGATATCTTTTACAATAGCAAAGTTAATATATAATTGGCAAAGTATCAAACAATGCACTATTTCTTTACAGACGAGTTAACTATAAATAGAATTTCATCATTTTAGTTATCTAAATATTTATTGCTTTTAATTACATAATAGGCTAATTTTCACTTTACTACACATTGTAGATATCCATATTTGATTGATCAGAATCTATATTTCTTTAAACTACAATCTATAATATTAGAATGAGAGAACAACCAACAAAGAGGAAGCAGAATTGAATAATCTAGTTAATAAAGAACTGATAGCTGAAATAACAGTCATATACACTATGTACTATTAAATTATTTTTCAAACTAATTAGAGATTATTACACAAACAATTAGCAAAGCACTCTGTTACTTTTAGATTAAAAAATGACTTAAGATTTATCTTAATGCTCTTAGTGAGTTTCTCATTGTATTGTATAGATAAGAAACATACAGTTAACTCGCTATTTAACAACTTAACTAAACTCTTTGAAGGATATGAAAAATGTATATTATTTATTTATAATGATTGGGCTGTTAGCAACTAGCTGTTCAAATAATGAAATCGATGAGATATCGAAACTTACTGACAAACAAAACATTAGTTTTATTACCTTGCGTGACAAAGCTGTTACTAGAGCAGCAAACGATCAATCAAGTCCATATGCTGTTTTTGCACAAATAAAAGGAGCCAGCACTTGGTATATAAATAATCTAGTAATCAGCGAATCTGGAGAATATACAAGTAATTATTACTGGCCAGGATCAAGTACTGAGATTTCATTTTATGCTTTTGCACCAGCAAGTGGCAATGGGGTTAGTGTTACTGATACAACTGCAGCTACTCCGGCTATTGATATAACATTTACAGTTCCTACAAAAGCAGATATAGATTTTACGGTTGCAACACCATATGTTACGGCTAAAACGTCTACAGGTGTTGTTCCACTTACCTTCAATCACATGTTAAGCAAAATCATCGTAACGGCACAGTTATCAGAATCATTATTGAATCAACATTATGAACTTAGCAGCGGATACACTGCAAGTTTCACAGTTCCAAATAGTGTAGGAACAATCAATGTAGCTTCTACTACCCCATCACTTACTCCGGCTACTACAGCTACCTCTGCCGACTACCAAGATAGTTTAACGTACTATATTCTACCACAAGAATTTACTCCTAACACAACAAATTGGGATAGTGAAACTGGTAGTGATATAACAACAAATGGCGATTGCTATATTGCTCTTTCTAACATAACTATAACCAATGACGGTGTAACCATATTTCCTAGTACTACAGGGGTTATAGGCAAATTGAAAGCATACTATTTTGAGACAGGCGATATAGAGAATAATACTTTTTTAGCTGGTAAACAATACAATTTAATATTTACTATTACCGACATGGCTTACGACAGTAACGATCAACCTGTTTTTAATGGTCAAATATCATTTACTTCTGAAGTTGTTGATTGGACAACAACAGACGACGCTGCTGTTGACGTTGATATAAATCAGCCTAATGGTTAAATCATTTCGTTTTAATAATAGAATAAGTTAAACATATTTTTCAATTTAAGCAGCTCCCTTTTAGAAGCATTTATGTTTCTAAAAGGGAGCTCTTTTTTGAGTGTATTCTACAAGATGCTAACTCATGCAAGCACAGTTGTTATACATAAAATTAAACGCTAACAAACTATACTATAAATATAGGATAAAGCATTATGTTCAAGAGAGATAACACCAAAGACTCTATAACGTAAATTTATATAATATTACCAAACAAATGTCTATGTAAATTGTTTTAACTTACATATTATAACCATTTACAACATAGCCCAATATACAGTAAATGAATAAACAACAAATTATTAAAATCAAATAATCTCTATAAACCTTATCGTACTACGATAAACATCAGTGTAAATTAAAATAATCATAATTATGAAAACATCTGTATTAACAGCCCTGACTTTAGCTCTATTATTTGTCAGTTGTTCAAGTAACTCTATAAGTGATATCAAAGTAGACAGCAATCAAAAAATCAGTTTCAATACTATGCGCAATAAGACATTAACTCGATATGCCAATGATAACCAAAATACATATATGGTATATGCGCTAATAGAAGGTAGTGATGATTGGTATTTTAATACGATTGTTACACCAACCAGCTCTACTACTACCGATGCATTAGATACACCTACCAACATATATTATTGGCCAGGTACAAAAACTGTTAGCTTCTATGCATTTGCCCCAAATATGATTGATACCAATTCGGGCATAACAGCTGTAACTGCATCTGTTGCTCCTGATATTATCATAGATTATACTGTAACAGATTTAGCTAACATGGATTTTACAATAGCTACTCCAGTTAGCCAAGCTGGTACTTCAGCAGGTGGTACAAACACGCCTGTTACTCTTACCTTTAATCATATGCTTACCAAGATATCAACAAGACTCGATTTATCAACTACTTTGACGAGTGCAGGATATAGTCTAAACAGTGATTATACAACCAAACTTATTGTACCTTACAATAGTGGCACGATTAATGCAAATGAAGCTAACCCAACTTGGAGATTAGGATTATCTAGCTCCACTACTTACACGAATGATAATAATTTTATTGTTATGCCTCAAACATTCTCGTCTACCGATACCTGTTGTATACAAATGGAAAATGTGGTTATAACAAAAGGGAATGCTACCTTCTTTAGTGGTAGTTTAGAGAACATCATACTTTCTGCTAACGAAATAGCTGACACAACTTTAGTAATGGGAAAAGATTATGATTTTATTATCACTATTACTTCGGCAGCAGACAATTCGGATAATGAACCAATCTTTAATGGTGAGATAAACTTTATATCCACAATAAGCAATTGGGGCAACCAAGATGAAATCAATATCACACAGCCCTAAAATTCATCATCGATATGTATAAAGATTATCTAATCGATTGACAGAAACATGAAAAAAACCTCTTACATATTATCTATTTGCTTTGCAATCATATATGGTTGTTCAGAGAATCAACCCCATTTATCTACGCAGTGGGATGAAAATAAAATCATTCAATTTAGATCAATGCGCAATAAAATGATAACTAGAATAGCCAATGATAATGAAGAGAATTATGGAGTGTATTCTTATATCGATGGTGATAGCAATTGGTATATGGAAAATCTTACAGTAACAAGTAAAGACTCAATAACTACAGGTGGGACTTATTACTGGCCTACTTATGATTCATTGAACTTTTTTGCATATTGCCCCAATAGCTATACAGGCATAGATAGTGTTATTGTTTCTATTAATCCATTATCTATCAATCTTTATTATCAGCATCTAGGCGATGGTACTGATTTTACTATTGCTACACCTGTGAAACAGGCTCGTAGTCCTAGTACAAACAATGTTTCGGTACCTTTAGTCTTTAAACACATGTTATCAAAAGTAGATATAACAGTTAATCTTTCAAGTGAATTGATAGCTAACAAATATCAACTTAATGAAGGTTCGGCTGGCGTTGTTGTTGATGAAAACGACACTGTCTATTGGTCAAATATCACTGTTCCATATAACAATGGAGTTATTGATGCAGCTAGTGATAATCCAACATGGACTATTATTGGCAATTCATCTATTGAATTTGTGTCAAATACCACTTTCTTACTTATTCCACAAACTTATAATGAAGAAAATGACACATGTACTATACAGCTTCAAAATATTATTATTAAACGTAATAATGAGGTCGTATTTCATGACGATTTAAAACCATATAAGCTTAAAGCAGGTGATATTGACCTTTCAACTTTTATGATGGGTAAACACTACTTATTTCTGTTTACCATTGATGCCACATCTGAAGACTTAGATGGTAATCCTATCTTTGGAGAAGAGATCATTTTCAGTTCATCGATTGTTAACGAGGGTGATAATACTGATGTTAACGAAACTCAACCTTAACCTATAAACATTTTACATAATTCTAATAATATGCTACACCCATTCATAATAATATTGATTACAACAACATTTCTATTGGCTTCTTATGCTGATTATGATAAAGAGATACAAGATATTTTATTATCAAGCAATAAAGAAGTAAGCTTAATATATACTATTCTAAATGGCAGAAGCAGTAGCATTGCTTTTTCATATGCAAATATGAGAGATGATATTGCCCAACAAGCCTGTTGCAATGTTTGTCTAGTAGTAGACGAATAATTAATTCACCAAAACACTATATGCTAAGAAAATATATCAAATATAATATTAACCCCATCAGTTGGTTGTTTACAATCTGCCTATTGATGTTAGGGACCAATGCATATAGCCAAGTAGTTTATGAAGAGATTATTGAAATAGTTGAAGTAAAACCCAATAAGAAAACCTACTTCGCACTAAAGACCAACCTATTGTTTGATGCCATAACAGCACTCAATGTAGAAATAGAAGTTCCAATAAAAAAGCATTGGTCTATAGCAGGCGAATGGATCTTTCCTTGGTGGTTACACGATAAAGACAAACCAAACATAAAGCCTTCGCGATTAGAAATATTATGCGGAACATTAGAAGGACGTTATTGGTTTGGCAATAGAGACAATCGACCTATTCTGACCGGATGGTTTGTGGGTTTATTTAGTGGTGCGGGATTATATGATTTACAATGGAAAGCAAAAGGATATCAAGGAGAGTTCTTTATATCAGCCGGGGCAAGCATCGGCTTTGCGCATAAGATAGGAAAGCGCGCCAAACATCTATCAATGGAATATTCAATTGGCTTTGGACACTTCAGATCTCATTACCGAAAATACGAAGCATATTACTTCGATGATTACAAATGGCATCCTATTCGCGAGAACAATGGACGCTACACATGGACTGGCCCTACTCGTATTAAGATATCATTGGTATGGATGCCTCCATTTAAAGCAAAGAGAGGAGGCAATAAATGAAAAAGTCAAATATACATTTATTGATATTCCTGCTTATTTGTCTATTAAGTAGCTGCCACCGCCAGTTGCTCGAAGAGTGGTATATAAGTAAGGCTCGCATACCTATCTCAATAGATTGGAGCAAAAGCAACATAGACCCTCAGAATGTGAGTATGCTATTCTTTAATAAGAGTGATGGCACATTGGCCCTTACACACTATTTTGAAAACAACAATAAGCCAATACAGAGTTATGTTGATGTACCAGCAGGTGAATATACTGTATTAGTATTTAACGAGCTGCCCAATCAAATAAAAAACGTATCGATTAATATTAATGATACATACGATAATATTGAAGCCATTGGTTCAAAAGCCTCAAACATAAGTCTTCCGATAGAAGGAAATACTTATTATGGGCAACCCGGTGAATTAGCTTCGACTATAGTAAACGATTTTGAAGTGACTAGCAGTATGATTTATTATCTTGAACTAAATCATGACAGTATTGGTAAATGGCCACCAAATCAGCAATCCATTACGGCACTAATGAACCTTGTGCCCTTGCGAAACCTATCACAGTTCAAAGGCAACATACATTTTGACGGCCTTAAATATGCTCGCTCACCTGTATTAATTACTCTGCAAAACGTATCAGGTAGTTATTATTTCGAGCAGAACGATTATGGTATTACTCCCGTTAGTTATCAAGTGAGTGCTTCAAATCGTGAGTACGATGAAAATTCAACCGTTAATGGAACCATATCTACTCAATTTAGTCTTTATGGAGTAATAAAAGGAAAGGCAACTACCGAATATCAGCCTACAGATACACCCATTATGCTTACCATTAACATACAACTGATAGATAAGGAGCGCACCATTGTAACCCGCCAATATGATATTACTAAACTTATAACCTTCAGCGAGCAGTCTGATGGGACTATATTAATTGAACTGAATCTGAAAGATCCTGTTTCATTGCCCGAAGTAAAATCAGAGAATGATGGAGAGTCAGGATTTGAAACTTCAGTCGAAGAATGGGAAGTAATAGATATTCCAATTGATACTTAATAAATTAAACATAACTATTATGAAAAGAATTATTATAGCATTTATCATTGGCTGTTGTTTATGGAGTTGTACCAATAACTCTATAGACGAATCTATTGCGAGGCTCAGCAAAGAGCCTATTAGATTTAGCACTTTGCGAAGTTTGCTGCAGTCACGCTATGCCAATGAGAATAAAAACGATTATCAGATATATGGATATATAGAAGGGCAAACATCGACAGATTGGTTTATTAATAGCCTTGTAACTCCTAATGCAGGGGGTGATAGCACAGACTTAGTTCACGATGGCACATACTATTGGTTAGGCGATGGTCGCAATATGTATTTCTATGCATTTGCTCCCGATGAATCTGTCGATGGAGTCAATTCAGTAACAACTTCATCCACATCAAGTATAGAAATTGAGTTTCAAGTACCCGCTACTGCACAACAAGATTTTACGATAGCTATTCCAGTTATTCAGAATAGCGGTCAAGTTAAACTTCAGTTTCAACATATGCTAAGTCTGATAAGTACCAATGTAGTTCTTTCGGACGAACTAACTGCAGCCGGATATAGTTTGGGATATTATACAGCTACTGTGCAAGTAGCATACGATATTAATACCATAAATGCCGTTTATGATGGTTCAACCAACGCTATGTCTTCGTGGAGTTCGTCGCCCAAATCGAGTGCAAGTGATTATATCATCGACTACATGGGAGTAACAGCATATATGATATTACCTCAAACATTTACCCCCACTACTGTAGATTCAACTACAAACGAAACAGTTTTAGGTAGTGCTACAGTACAGATTTCAGATTTAACCATTAATCTTACTGTGAATGGCAATTCATCCACTGTTTTTTCTGGCAATCTTCTTACTTATGGATTTGCAGATGGAGTAATACCGGATAATTCATTTTATGCAAATCGAAAATATAATCTCAACTTTACCATTACCAGTATAGCAAAAGATTCAAACAGTGATAATGTGTTTGGAGGAGCCGTTACTTTTAATCCTTCGGTCGCTGAATGGGCTACAGACTAAGCAACATTAACAAATTAGACATATAGTAAGAGTAAAAATAATCATTTTATTACCTATTTTGTATCATTCTTTTCATATCAAGTTTAATATAAACTACTAATTTTATGCCATTCTTTAAAGAAAGAATATATCTAATACATTTTTAATTACGTGAAAAACCAAAATAGTCAAATATGAAGAAGAAAAAAATGATGGTAGGTGCCATGCTTTTGCTTGCCACTACCCTGTCTGCGCAAACAAAGTTAACACACAAAAACATTGATCGAGTTATCAAAGAGATGACAATCGAAGAGAAAGCCAATATGTTGGTTGGATACTCGTTCGGTAAATCCTATTGGGGAATACCTACCAATCCTGATCCTAACGCCGGAGCCATTGTACTCGGAGCAGCAGGCAATACAGCCAAAATAGATCGATTTGGTATACCACATACTGTAGTTGCCGATGGACCTGCCGGATTGCACATATCTGCTGAACGCCCCGATGATGATAACAAATATTATTGTTCTGGATTTCCAATTGGAACGCTATTGGCCTCAACATGGGATGTTGATTTGGTACAAAATATAGGCGAAGTGTTTGGTAATGAAATCAAGGAATATGGTGTAGATGTAATATTAGGTCCGGGAATGAACTTGATGAGAAGCCCACTATGTGGACGTAACTTTGAATATTACTCTGAAGATCCTTATCTAAACGGATTTATCTCTGCAGCCATCATTAATGGTATACAAAGCAATGGTGTTGGTGTATCGCCCAAACATTTTGCTGTAAACAACCAAGAGAGCAACAGAAACTATAACGATGCTATTTTAAGTCAACGTGCTTTACGCGAACTTTATCTGAAAGGATTCGAAATCATGGTTAAGAAGAGTCAACCATGGACCATTATGAGTAGCTATAATTATATCAACGGCGAATACACACAAGAGAGCTATGATCTTCTAACAACGATTTTGCGTGATGAATGGGGATTTAAAAACATTGTATTGACCGACTGGACCAATACTCGAAATACAGCTGCACAGGTACAAGCCGGCAACGATTTAATGATGCCTGGAAACTCGGAACAAATAGAACAAATCATTAAAGGAGTAGAGAGTGGTGATATCTCAATAAAAGATGTAGACCGCAACTTAAAACGCATTCTAGAATATGTGGTAAAAACGCCTCGCTTTAATGGTTATGAATTTAGTAATAACCCAGACTTGAAAGCACATGCTGAGATAATTCGTAACGCAGCAGCCGAAGGAATGGTTTTATTAAAGAACAACGACAACCTGTTGCCTCTAGATAGTTCATTAAAGAGAGTAGCTCTATTTGGACATACATCTTATAACCTATATGCCGGTGGTACTGGTTCGGGCAATGTAAACAAACCTTATGTTGTTGATTTGGTAGAAGGACTTAATAATGCCGGAATCATCATCGACGATACGTTGAACACTGTTTATGCTAGCTATCGCGAATATGCTAAACATGAAGCTGAATCAGAAATGGGTGAGTTAACAGATAACTCTTACTTCCCTCGTCCTCGTGTAAAAGAGGCATCAATGGGTAAATACACTTATCAACATGCTGCCAGAAGAAACGAATTTGCTATTGTAACTGTTGGTAGAAGCTCAGGAGAAGGTAACGACCGTTCGTTCGAAGACTTCAATATAAACCCCGACGAATTGGATATGTTGAAGCAAACCTATGAGGCATTCAATAAGCAAGGAAAGAAGGTTATCGTTATCCTAAACGTGGGTGGCGTTATTGAGACTGCACCTATCCAACAGTATGCCGATGCCATATTACTAGCATGGCAACCAGGATTGGAAGCGGGCAATAGTATTGTAGATGTGTTGACTGGTAAGTCGTATCCTTCGGGCAAACTACCTATGACTTGGCCTATTGCGTTGGCTGATATACCATCATCTAAGAACTTCCCTAATGGATTTAACTGGCGAGATGAGTTTGTGCTTAGCAGAGAAGAGATTAACAGCATGCCTCACTTAGGCAAAACCCTTTACGAAGAAGGATTACACGTAGGTTATCGTTACTTCCAAACCGAAGACAAAGCGGTTTCTTATCCTTTCGGTTATGGCTTGTCTTATACGCAATTTGAGTACAGCGATGCCAAGATTCAAAAGAAAGGTGATAAATACATCGCTTCTATCAAGGTTACAAATACTGGCAACAATGCCGGAAAAGAGGTAGTACAATTGTACGTTACTGCACCCGATGGCAAACTAGAGAAACCTATCTACGAGCTTAAAGCCTTCAACAAGACAAGTGAATTGCAACCGGGCGAAAGCCAAACAGTCAATATGACGTTTACTAATTACGATTTAGCTTCGTATGATGAAGATCAACAAGCCTTTGTAACCGATGCAGGAAACTATACCGCACGTTTTGGTAGTTCGGCAGCAGAGATCAAACAAAATGTAGACTTCAAAGGAAAAGCACAAACGGCGAAATGCCACAATGTTTTGCAAATGCAGTTAAACAATTTATCGAGCAACAACTAACATTTTTATCATCATGAATATCAGCAAAAAGTGTGCAGCAACTGCAATACTATTTATCTGTTGCCTAACTAGCATGGCACAACAAGCTTTGTTTGGCGGCAATGAAATTGTATCTCCTGAGATTAATCAAGATGGTACAGTTACTTTCAGATTGTTTGCCCCTAATGCATCGCAAGTACAAGTTACTGGAGACTTCTTACCGAATGTAAAAGTAGATAGTCCGTTTGGTGAAATAGAACAACCACAGATTATCGACTTGCAAAAGGTTGATGGCGTATGGACTTATACAACACCGACTGCATTGTCTCCCGAGCTATATTCTTACAAATTTAAAGTCGATGGATTAGATTATCTCGACCCATCCAATGTATATATGTGTAGAGATATTGCTTCTTATACCAACATCTTCATAGTGAGCAACAAGAAAGATGATACTGGTTATCTATATAGTGTAAATGATGTGCCACACGGCAATGTATCGAAAGTTTGGTATGAAAGCCCTACCCTAAACATGAATCGCCGCATGACGGTTTATACTCCAGCTGGTTATGAAAAGGGAGGTAAATATCCTACGCTTTACTTACTACATGGAGCAGGTGGCGATGAAGAGGCTTGGGTTAGCTTAGGTAGAGCTGCACAAATATTTGATAACTTAATTGCTGAAGGCAAAATAGAACCAATGGTGGTAGTTATGACCAATGGCAATACAAATAGCGAAGCGGCTCCCGGAGAGTGGTCTAAAGGGATGTATAAACCTTCATTTATGGGACATATGAATCCGGCTCCTGCAGCATCTATGGAAGACAGTTTTATGGATGTAGTAAACTATGTAGAAAGCAATTACAATGTATATACCGACAAACAGCACAGAGCTATATCTGGATTGTCGATGGGTGGTGGTCACTCATTCAGCATTTCAAAGCAGTATCCTGAATTGTTTGATTATGTAGGATTGTTTTCGGCTGCAGTATCTCTTAAAAACAATTTCCGTTTAGAAGAGACAGCCAATCCACAAGTCGATGCCGATCCGGTTGTAGCTCAACAACTGAAAACATTGTTCGATGGCAATCCTAAACTATACTGGATTGCTATTGGCAATACC
Source organism: uncultured Bacteroides sp. (assembly GCA_947074345.1). Taxonomy (GTDB): domain Bacteria; phylum Bacteroidota; class Bacteroidia; order Bacteroidales; family Bacteroidaceae; genus Bacteroides. Next base: position 29,945 of record CAMTPH010000027.1, read on the forward strand.
GATTTCTTATATCCTGCTAATGAGACGTATCGCAACTACCTCGATTCTAAAGGATACAAGTACGAATATGTAGAAACAGATGGTGGACACATATGGCGCAATTGGCGTCTTTATCTAACTGACTTCACACAGAAACTGTTTAAATAAGCCATAGATAGCATTTAGAAGGTTCTATATTCATGCAGATAGCTGAATATAGAACCTTTTATTTTTATAGATATACATACATGAAATGCTGTTACTAATACATTGAATAATACATACCATTATTTGAAATGATAACTGTTAACTGTTATCGCATTACATATATACACTTATCACGATAACTGTTAACTATTATCAACTAGAATAATACAATCTACTACATCATTTTAACTAGTACATCTCATCAGATTTATATTTTGATGATGCTAAACTTTGTACCCCATAAATAGTTTGCTATATTTGAAAAGCAATTTAAACAGTTTCATAATAAATAAAAAGAAACTTACTCACTAAATAACACATATAGTTATGAAACGATTTCTATTTATCTTAGTATCACTAATATTCTTTAATGCTACTCAAGCACAGTCGTGTGCCGAACAAATCAAACAGTTGTATGTAAACTATATGAATGGGCGTTCTATTAATCAAAACCTCAGCGAGGAGATGATTAATAAAATAGAACGGATGATTAACGCAACAAACGTAAATCCGATTCTCAGAGCACAAGACACCAACAATGATGCAATCTCGACTCTATCTGTAAAAGAGTTATCGGACGATTGGTACATGGTTCAATATCAATGGAAGAAAGGTGATGTCAGCTCAACTAAGGAGATTCCTGTTAAAGCGCAAATGGTAGATGGCGAATGCAAAATAACATACATCACCCCTATATGGAATGGCAATAAATATGGCGATGAGCTATTAGTCGGTTGCAAGGATATGAGTGATAAAATTGATCAATCGTCTAAACTATCTTTCCTAAAAAGTTTTTATGCTGTGTATGTTTCTGAGTATTGCAACATGCCTAAAGATCTTAATGATAAACTTTCTACATTGCGCCAACAGCACTTAACTGCCAATGCAATAAAGCAATATAAAGCTGCTGCTGATAAAGAATTAGAAGATTATCGCAAAGGATATGATTTATTGATCAATGGCTTTGATTTCGATTGCGCTTGGTGCAACAACCTAGAATTCAAACAGCTGATAGACAACACTTACCAAATTTCTTATAAAAAGAATGGAACTAATGTGTATCAGGTTATTGTGAAGTTAAAGAAAGAAGGCAACAAATATCTAATCAACGATATATCATTAGATAAACAATCGCCTCGCAAAACATATGGTTTCACGAGGCGAACAAATTGTGTAAGAACCTTTTTAAAGCTCCTCTAAGTAAAGCACTCGGCTCGAATAATCGTTTAATTTATGATAATCAAGTTTATGATTGTAAGGCATATCTAATCCGTTGGCCATCAAGTAAGCGCCACTAAATGTTTTACCTTCAAAACTTAATGGTTCATTATCTACTCTATTCAACTCAGTGATTGTATATTTCGCATCCGGATTAAGTCCGGCCATCTTGACACGTGGTAAGTGTTGATTGACGAACTGTTCTGTTTTCCACCAATAAAATACTGCTTTATCTTTCTCGGGTGTTGTATACATCAACGATGCAACGCCCAAGTTATCGTATGGAGATTGCAAACGATACAAATCACCCAATTGAACAATAGGACGAATCATCTTGTACTGTTCAATGGCATTTTTACACAAAGCCTTTTCTTCATCAGTCATGTTCTTAGGCTGTATCTCCATACCTAAACGGCCACTCATTGCTACATCAATACGGTATTTAAGAGGGATAGTACGGAATGTTTGATGATTGGGAGCTGCACTAATGTGCGATGCCATCGCTATTGCAGGGAAGAAATAAGAAGTACCCCATTGCATATATACACGTTGCAATGCATCGGTATTATCGCTTACCCAGAACTCATCGAAGTAAGGCAACAAACCATAGTTAGCTCGTCCGCCAC
>CAMTPH010000028.1 GCA_947074345.1 uncultured Bacteroides sp.
TTATTCTTACTGCTTCTCACAACCCAAAACAATGGAATGCTTTGAAACTTCTTAACGAGCATGGCGAATTCTTGAATGCAAAAGAAGGAGAAGAGGTGTTGCGTATAGCAGAGTCTGAAGAATTTGACTATGCTGAGGTTGATCAACTAGGATCATATCGCAAAGACTTATCTTACAATCAAAAACATATTGATGCCGTGTTGGCTCTCGATTTAGTAGATGTTGAAGCAATCAAAAAAGCAAACTTCCGTGTAGCTCTTGATTGTGTTAACTCTGTAGGTGGTATTATTCTACCTCAATTATTGGAGCAACTAGGCGTAAAACATATCGAAACGCTTTATTGCGATGCTACAGGTCACTTTGCTCACAACCCAGAACCACTTGAAAAGAACTTAGGTGATATCATGGGATTGATGAAAGAGGGTAGAGCTGATGTTGCATTTGTAGTAGATCCAGACGTTGACCGTTTGGCTATGATCTGCGAAAACGGTGAGATGTTTGGCGAAGAATATACATTGGTGGCAGTTGCTGACTATGTATTGAAACATACTCCAGGCAATACAGTTTCGAACTTGAGTTCTACGCGTGCACTACGTGATGTGACTCGCAAGTATGGCAAAGAATATTTTGCTTCTGCTGTAGGCGAAGTAAATGTAACTACCAAAATGAAAGAAGTAGGTGCTGTAATTGGTGGCGAAGGCAATGGTGGAATAATCTATCCTGCTAGTCATTATGGCCGCGATGCTTTGGTTGGTATTGCATTATTCTTAAGTCACTTGGCACACGAAGGCAAGACAGTAAGTGAATTGCGTGCTACTTATCCTCCATATTTTATTGCTAAAAACCGTGTTGACTTGACTCCTGAGATTGATGTTGATGCGATTTTGGCTAAAGTAAAAGAAATCTATAAATCAGAAGATATCAATGATATCGATGGTGTTAAGATTGATTTTGCTGACAAGTGGGTACATTTGCGTAAAAGTAACACAGAACCAATTATTCGTGTATATAGCGAGGCTTCTACAATGGAAGCAGCCGAAGAGATTGGACAAAAAATTATGGATGTGATTAACGAATTGGCTGGTAAATAAGATACTGATTATATAATCATAGATAAAAAGGAAGAAACTACGGTTTCTTCCTTTTTTTGTGCTATAATATTAGCATTCTAGATCTATTAATTCGCGTTGGTTTCAGTGCGTTGAAACATCGTTTCCAATTCGATGAAACCATCGTTTTAGTGCGGTGAAACTAAAGTTTCAAATAATAAAATAAACTGAAACTATTATTGAATAGGTCAATACTTCATATCAACAATCTGAAGCATTGTATTGTTATAGTATTTATTAATAACGAATCAATAAATTAGAAAACAGATATATGAGAACAATTTATGCTTTAATGGTAGCATTAATGATTTCGCTTACAGTCAGTGCGCAAAGTCAATCATTCTACGATTTTACCACAAAAACCATCGATGGTAAAACCTATTCATTTAATCAGCTAAAGGGAAAGAAGGTATTGATTGTTAATGTAGATGTGCAAAATCAGTTGGCACCACAGTATGCCAACTTGCAAGAATTGTACAACCAATATAGTGAGGTTGACTTTATGATAATTGGATTCCCATCAACCGATTTTGATAAACAAGCGGCTACCGATACAGATTATCGCTTGCTTGACTATGATGTTACTTTCCCTATTATGGAAAAAGTTGCTGTTATAGGCGACAATATATCGCCTATCTATCAATGGCTTACAGAGAAGAAGCTGAATGGGGTGCAAGATGCTCCAGTGACCGGTAATTTTCAAAAGTTTATGATAGATGAAAACGGTCAATGGGCAGGTGTATTACCACCCGCTGATGAAGCTTTTAATATAAAGATACTAAACTGGATTCAAGATAATAACTAAAACTCTTATTTACTTTTTTTGAAATACGCGCTTGTATTCGCTTTCAAAGTTAGGTGTAAAAACTTCTTTGCCGATATTAGCGTGTATTTCTTCTATTGTCCAAAATCGTCCACCGTCAAGCTCTTCGCTTGGAAGTATCTCTCCATCATAAACAGTTTTATAGGCAAATACTAGTTCCTTTTCACGTTCAGACTCAAATACATAATCAGTAATCTTCTCTGGGGTAAAGTCTGTAATGCCTAGTTCCTCTTTAACTTCACGCTTCAATGCATCTTCTATACATTCGCCTAAATCTACATGTCCGCCAACAGACGTGTCCCATTTACCGGGTTGAATATCTTTCCACTCAGGTCTTTTTTGTAGATACAAATCACCATTGCTATTGAAAACGTGTAGATGCACTACTGGGTGCAGTAACTTACTACCACTATGACATTCGCCACGTGTGGCTGCACCAATAATTGTACCGTCCTCTTCTACAATTGGAAACATCTCTTCGTTGTTGTCAAACATCATTTCTATTCAGGTTTAAGGGATTAATAAAGAAGAATCACCATAGCTCAAAAAGCGGAAGTTATGATCGAGCGCATAGTTGTAGATACGTTTCCAATCCCCTTTTACAAAGGCAGAAACGAGTAGCAACAAAGTGCTTTGAGGTTGATGAAAATTAGTTACTATCGCTTTTACAATCTTATATTCATAGCCAGGAGCAATGATAATCTGTGTACTTGAGTGCAAAGTGTCTAGTCCATGTCTATCAAGATAACCTAATATTTTTTGCAAGGCAACAACCGGTCTAACATGTTCTTTTTGGTTATATGGTTGCCATTGTTGTACGTGCAATTCTTTTTCTGTAGCATTTGGATTGATAGCCAAAGTTACACCAATGTGATACAAACTCTCGAGCGTACGAACAGAAGTAGTACCCACCGCAGTTGCTTTTGCATCATAATCTATTAATTTGGCTATGGTATCGCGCGATACAGAAATATATTCAGTATGCATTTCATGATCTGCAATCTCCTCACTTTTTACCGGTTTAAACGTGCCGGCTCCTACATGGAGAGTTAGCTCTTCTATGTCGATACCTTTTTGTACTAAAGCCTCGAATACAGCAGGCGTAAAGTGAAGTCCGGCAGTTGGTGCAGCAACCGATCCTTTGATTTTTGAATATACAGTTTGATAAGTGTCTTTATCGCTTTCTTGAGTATCTCTATTTAAATAAGGAGGAATAGGTAGTTCGCCAAAGACTTCGAGTATATCAGCAAAAGTTACCTCCTTATTATTCCAGTTGAAATCTACCCAATGACTTGTACCTACTTGTTGTCCACGAGTAGCACATAGTGTTATCGGTATACCTTTAACTGTCATTTCGCTTTTCAGCGTACCCTCTTTCCATTTCTTTAGATTACCAATCATACAAAGCCATGCTGCATGCTCAGTCTGTTGAAAGTTGAGTACATAGTCGTTTGGTTCAATAGGTTCAAGGCAGAATACTTCAATCAAAGCTCCCGTCTCTTTGCGAAAATGCAATCGGGCTTGAATTACCTTTGTATTATTGAACACCATCAAAGTTCCTTTCTCTAAATATTCAGGAAGAGAAGAGAAGGTATCTTCTGATATTTCTCCATGTCGATATACCAATAACTTTGATTGATCGCGATTTGCTAATGGGAATTTAGCGATACGATCATCAGGCAATGGATAATTGTATTCGCTTATCTGTATATGTTTTGTATTATTTTTCATTTTAGTCTAATATTAAAGTGCATTTGGCAATTATATAATTAGCTAATTGCATGATGTTTAAACAATGCTGTATGCCTAATGCTTCGCAAAAGTAATGTTTTAATTGCTAATGCGATTGAGTATAATTGAGAATTTAATGATTTATATTATTCCCAATAATTAATGATTCAATAACGAATGGCTGAAGTTTATTTCGATTATTCTAGTGAGGCGTGAAGAAACTTTGATTTTATAGAAAAACTTCTCAATTTGCACTTTTACAGCCTCCAAACTACCTATTTGATGTTAAACGAGTGTTACGTTTTATTAAAATATACCTATTATAGTGTATTGACCAGCCATTGTTATAGGTCTAATTTTGCAAAAGAAAATTTATAGTTTAAGAACTAATGATTAATAATGCAAAATTAAGCTTCCTGTCAATGGGTATACTTCTACTCTTGAATGTTACCTTGTCGGTGAATGCACAAAAAACTACTCTTAGTAAAGTTTCGGGAAATATTATCACTGTTGACGGAGAACCGGCTGAGTATATTTCGGTTTCAATAAAGAATACCACTTATGGTGGATTAACCGATGATAAAGGCCGATTTGAATTTAATGCTCCAGTAGGAGAAAATACACTCGTTGTTTTCTCTATTCTTGCTCACAAAAAAGAAATTCCAGTTGTAATAAAAGCTAATACAACCAATCATTTTGAGAATATAGAAATAAAAGAGAATGTAAATCAATTGGCAGATGTCGTAGTAACAGGACAGTTTACACCACAATCTCTTCGCAACTCACTCTATAAAATTCGCGTTGTCAATCAAAAGGCAATAGCACAAAAAGCACCTTCCGATTTGCAATCATTGCTAAATACCGAGATTGGTATACGTATATCAAACGATATGGCACTTGGTGAAAGTGATTTCGAATTGATGGGTATGAGTGGTAACAATGTGAAAGTTCTTATCGATGGCGTACCATTGGTCGATCGAGGTTCTACTAAACAGAGTCTAAGCCAGATTGATATCAACACGATTGAACAAATAGAAATGGTAGAAGGCCCCATGTCTGTAATCTATGGTACAGATGCCTTGGCTGGAGTAATCAATATTATCACTAAGAAAGCAAAGACTGACTCTGAAAAGAATCAATTCTCTATTTCTGCTCGTATTTTAGAAGAAAGTATGGGTGATGAATATGATTTCTTTCATAAAAATGGTATTCATAATCAAAGCGTAAATGCATCTTATGCATTCAAAAAAGGAATCTATGTAGATGGTTCATATGCTCGCAATACTCATGGTGGATGGACTGGCACATCAACAGGAAGAGAAAAACTATGGGCACCTAAAGATCAGTTTATCTACAATGGAACGGTAGGATGGAAAAACCGTAAACTTCATGCTTGGTATCGCTTTAGCTATTTGGATGAAACTATTTTCAATGCCATCAATCCTAGCGATTTAAATGCCACTCAGCTTGTTGATCGCAACTACGAAACTGGTCGCAAAATGCATAATGCACAACTAAACTGGCAGCCTTCAAACCGTTTATCGATGAATGTGATTGGCTCTTTGCAAAACTATAAACGAAGAACGAAGACGGTAGTTACAGAAACGACAACCGGCGAGCAATGGTTATCGAGCGAGGAGTCTAGTCAAGATATATCCAAATATGATGCACAGTTTATTAGTGCTACTGCTGCATGGACTATTAATCCTAAAATCAGTTTGCAACCGGGCGTTGAGTATAATCACGATCAAGGTTCAGGAGGACGTATCAAAGGCGAACCTTCTATCTCAACACTTGCTGCCTTCTTGTCTGCAGAGTGGAAACCATTGAGTTGGATTAATTTTCGTCCGGGCATTCGATCTATACTTTGGTCTGATTATAAAGCCCCATTGGCGATACCGTCATTCTTGACTCGTGTTTCAATCAATCAAAATATGGACTTGCGTTTCTCGTATGCTTACGGATTTAGAGCACCTACACTGCAAGAGCTTTATTTCTCTTTTCATAATGCAAACCATAATATTGATGGCAATCCAAATCTGAAAGCGGAGTATTCTAACAACTTCACACTTTCTTATACATGGCGTGTTTTGCACAACGAACATATTCGTTTGACTTCTACGTTATCTGGTTTTTACAATGATTTTCGTGATCGTATTACAACCGCACAAAGTATAAATGATCCTACTCTTACTACTTATTATAATATTGATAAGTATAAAACAACTGGTGGCTCATTCGAAAATACATTCTGGTGGAATAATCTGCAAGCCAATGTTTCCTTTATGCTCGTAGGGCGCTATAATAGCTTGACCGATAATGAATTATTTGTAGATGATGATCTGCCTATGTTCAGATTCTCACCCGAGGTTACTACCTCACTATCTTATCAATTGCCCAAGTGGCGCACCAACTTGAATCTCTTCTATAAGTTTACGGGCAGCCGCAATGAATATCGCTACAATTCAAATGATGGTACTTTCTATTTAGGAGGATTGTCTTCTTTTAATTGGGCAGACATTACTGTTAGTCAACCTATCAGTAAATACTTAGTTGTCAATATGGGTGTCAAAAATTTATTTAATGTAACTACTGTCGATAATACTTCGAGAGGTGGTGCGCATAGTACAAATGGTGGTTATAGCCTAATGGGGTGCGGACGCTCTTGGTTTGTAGGAGTAAATATAAATTTCAATAACTAATAAATAATTAAAAAATAAAGACATGAAGAAAATCTGGTGTTTTATGCTTTTAACATGCGGTATTTGTATCGCATCATGTGATTCTGATAATGAAATATCATATCAAGATATCGTAGTAAACTTTGCTGCAACTGAAGTAGGTATTGATGATACACATAGTAGCGCAACAATAGCAGTTAATTTAAGTCGCACAGCGACACAAGATCTAGACGTTTCAATTTCTTATACAGCTCAAGAGGTAATTGAAGGAGTTGACTTTAAAATTGTTCCTAGTCCGGTAAATAACGTAGTGCAGATGAAGATTCCTGCTGGTAGTACTTCTGCCTCTTTCGAAGTAGAAAAGATGGCTAATGTGCTATTTGATGGTAATGAATCTATCGAATTTACAATTGCCACTATTCAGCCAACTGCAGGTTTTCGCATTGGAGATAACCATAAATCATTGTTGAGTTTTGGAGCAATCATATCTTCGGGTAGTGAGTTAACACTTGAGGGTAAATCAGGTGATGTGAATTATGCTAATGTAGTATATGTAGATTTTAGTTCTAATCAACAAATACCGGTAGATAGAAAAAGCTGGAATCTAGGCTTCTACTGTGGGGCCGATTATCGTGTAGTGTTAAATGGATCGTATGCAACAGCTGCTGTTTCAACAGGAAAAACAGATATCTCTCTAGTAACATTAGACGATGCAAAAGCTGCAGCCGAGAATCCTGAAACTAATATATCGGCTACACCAATGAGCTCTACAGGTTTAAATATTAACTTGATTGACTCTTATGATGGTGCACTAGATGGAACTGTATTTGCAGCAATTAGCAATGACGAAGAAGCTAATATGGTTTATTTTGTGGCCTCAGAAAGCGATAAGTCGAATGTTGAAAACTGGTATAAAGTAAAAGTGGTGCGTAGTACAAACAATGGTTATATTGTTCATTATGCTCGTGTATCAGAATCGACAATCAAAACAATTGAGATAGCTAAAAATGAATCACATAACTTTGCCTTTCTTTCTCTTGAAAGTGGTCAGGTAATGTCTGTAGAACCTGCTTCAACAAAGTGGGATATCATGTGGGGATATAATGTTGGTTCTACTATGGGAATGCCTTACTTCATGCAAGATATGATAATGATTAATAATATCGGTGGTGCTCGTGTTGCAAAAGTAGCTGTGACTAGTCAAGTAGAACAAGAGTTTGAAGCTTTTGGCGTATCAGATCTTGCTGCCTTGGATTTCTCAGATAGCCGTTGCGGTATAGGTAGCGATTGGAGAACTACTTCTAATATGGGAGGAGCAACTGGTTCTTTAGGCATCAAAACTGATCGCTTTTATGTAATTGAGACTCCAGATGGATATTACTATAAACTACGTTTTATAAGCATGGGACTTGGCAATGATGGTGGCGAACGTGGTCGCCCGGTGGTGAAATACACACTTATCAAGTAATCATTTTTTTTTTGAATAGACAATAATGAATTTTTATAATAACAGAAAAGTACAATTCTCTCTCTTAGTACTTGTTTTCATATTGTTGATTGGAGGCATTATCGGTTATAATCGATATGCTTCTACAACAAATATTGCATTGGTTAATTTTCAGCCTTTTCAAGCAACAAGCCTAGCAAAATCTAACCAAAACCCTCGTATTAATTATCATGAGGTTTCAGTAGATAATCTAAATCAATTGAAACAATATGATTTTGTGTTGGGCTTTGGGATGGGTTTGCAGATAACTGCCGAACAACGTTTGCAAATGCAAAAAGCAGCCGATGAAGGCTTGCCTATTTTAATCTATGCAGCTACCAATCCCGAAAATAATATTTGTAGTCTTGATAGTATTAACCGTCAATTGGTTTCAGATTATTTGCGCAATGGAAATAAGAAAAACTATCAAAGTCTAGCAAACTATATTCGTAAGAATATTGATAATAAAACCTTCTTTATAACAGAAGTAGACTCTGTACAACAAATGGATAGCGATGTGCTTTATCATCTGGATGATAGCAAATCATTTAAAACGGTTGCTGAATTTGAGAAATATCTAAAGGAGAATGGACTATTCAATGAGAATGGAACAAAAGTTGCAATGGTTGGCGGATTGAATGACCCCTTCAGTGGTAATCGCGATAATATTGATAGTCTTATTTGCTCTTTCATGCGGGCAGGAATGAATGTTTATCCTGTTTCGTCTATGATGAAAAGATTGGATTATCTAAAAGAAATTCAACCGGATGCAGTTTTGTATTTTGCTCATGGTCGTTTGTCAATGGGACAGCCTGATGCTGCGGTTGAATGGCTCAAAAAACAAAATATACCGGTTTTTTCTCCTCTTTCTATATTGCAAACAAATGAGCAATGGGAAGCGGACCCGATGGGTATGTTTGGTGGTTTCATGTCTCAAAGTATTGTCGTGCCTGAGCTAGATGGTACTATTTATCCTTATGTTATCAATTCGCAAGAGATTGACTCGGATGGCTTATATCTCTTTAAGGCTATACCCGAACGTTTAGCTGATTTTACTACTATTGTTAGAAACTATACAGATCTTCGTAAGAAAGATAATGCTGAAAAGAAAATTGCCATTTACTATTTCAAAGGAGCAGGTCAAGATGCTTTGACTGCTCAGGGTTTAGAAACTGTATCTTCACTCTACAATACATTGAAAGAATTGCGACGTGCTGGTTATAAGATAGATAACCTCCCTACAACAGAAGATGCTTTCCAACAACTGTTAATGTCGCAAGGTGCTGTATTCAATAACTATGCAGTAGGTGCGTTTGATGATTATTTGAAACAAAATAATGCGGCACTTGTATCAAAGAGTGAATATGAAGAATGGACTTCAAAATCGCTTCCTACTTCACTTTATAAAGAAGTAACAGATCTTTATGGTGAAGCTCCCGGACAGTTTATGTCTGTTCGCAAAGATGATAGCGATTATTTAGCTGTTGCACGTATCGAATTGGGTAATGTTGTATTATTGCCTCAACCGATGCCTGCTTTGGGTGATGATGCCTTTGCTATTGTTCACGGTGCAAATACACCTCCTCCTCATACTTATATTGCTGCTTATCTATGGTCGCAACATGCTTTTGGGGCAGATGCTATGATGCATTTTGGTGCGCATGGTAGTTTAGAGTTTACGCCTTCTAAACAAATAGCATTGAGCAATTATGATTGGCCCGATCGGTTGGTTGGAACTGTTCCTCACTTCTACTATTATACTATTGCCAATGTTGGTGAAAGTATGATGGCTAAAAGACGATCGTATGCTACATTGATTTCTTATCTGACACCTCCTTTCAAAGAAAATGAAACGCGTGGTGCCTATCGCAAGTTAACGCAACGCATCAATGATTATTATAAAACAGAGGGTAATCATCAAGATAAAATAGCGGCAGATATTAAAACGATTGCTACTCAAATGGGTATTAGTCGTGAACTTCGTCTTGATACTGCATCTAATGCATTATATACAGAAGCTGACATCGAAAGACTTGAAAACTTTGCTGAAGAATTGGCAAACGAGAAAATGATGGGACAACTATATGTAACAGGGGTTTCATATACTAAAGAAGATATGCGCTCTACCGTTTTGGCAATGGCTATTGATCCGATAGCTTATAGCTTGGCTGCTCTTGATAAACAAAAAGGGAAGGTAAGTGATAAACAGTTGAAGAATAATGCTTGGTTTACTAGAAACTACTTGGAACCTGCTACAGCTTTAGTAAAACAAGTTTTGGATGGTAGACCGGTTAACGAACAGTTGGTGACACAAATCACTAAGACTTCTCCTGAAGAGTTGAATATGGCTAAATCAATATTAGCACCGGCTCGCCGTACTTCTATGCCTGGTGCTTCACGTCAGGCCGCTACTACAAATGGGCATGGTTCAAAAGATACTTCATATAAAGTTACAGAACATAGCAAGAAGATAAAACACAATGAGGGTGTTGATCATGTAAGTGGGGCAACTCGCAAGGTTTCAGCTTATAGCGACTCTACAATAGATAAAAATCGAGCACGCGCTTTAGTAGAAGTCGAACGTACACTTCTTGCTATCAATGACTATCAACAAGCACTTCTACTAAGTCCTAAAGCCGAGATAGAAGCTATGTTGAACGCTTTGAATGGTGGATATACTGCTCCTTCATCAGGAGGTGATCCTGTTGCCAATTCAACAGCATTGCCTACAGGGCGTAATCTTTATGCTGTTAATGCGGAAGCTACTCCTTCAGAAGTTGCATGGGATAAAGGGAAGACATTGGTTAATGCTACACTCGAACAGTATCATAAACAGCATGGTGTTTACCCTAAAAAAGTAAGCTACACATTCTGGAGTAGCGAGTTTATAGAAACAGAAGGAGCTACCATTGCACAGGTTTTATATATGCTTGGTGTGGAACCTGTACGTGATGCTTTTAATAGAGTTTCTGATTTACGTTTGATTCCTTCTGAAGAACTAGGAAGGCCTCGTGTTGATGTGGTAGTACAAACTTCAGGTCAGTTTAGAGATTTAGCTGCTTCTCGCTTATCATTGTTGAGTCGTGCTGTAGCAATGGCTGCAACTGCCAAAGAGGATGTTTATCCTAACTATGTTTCTGAAAGTACAACAGCTATCGAACAAGAGATGGTAATGCAAGGCGTTCCACCTATTGAAGCTCGTGAGTTATCTGTGCAACGTATTTTTGGTGGTATGAATGGAATGTATGGTACAGGTATTCAAGAAATGGTGAAGAGTGGTGATAAATGGGAAAATCAACAAGAGATTGCTGATACTTATCTTCATAATATGAGTACTGTTTATGGTAGCAAAAACGATTGGGGTACATATCATAAAGATTTACTAAGAGCGGTACTCAACAATACAGATATTGTTATTCAACCACGCCAAAGCAACACATGGGGTGCTTTGAGTCTTGACCATGTGTTTGAGTTTATGGGTGGATTAAATTTGGCTGTTCGCGAAGTTACAGGCAAAGATCCGGAAGCATACTTTGCCGATTATCGTAATCGTAACCGTGTGAAGATGCAAGAATTAAAAGAATCTATCGGTATCGAAAGTCGTTCTACAATATTAAATCCTGCATATATCCGTGAAGTAATGAAAGGTAAATCTTCATCTGCAGCACAGATAGCCGAAATAGTTACCAATACGTATGGATGGAATGTAATGAAGCCTGATGTTATCGATAATGAACTTTGGGAAGATATACACAATGTTTATATCCGTGATATCCATCAGTTGGGAATTCAAGATTTCTATAGTAAAAATAATCCGGCTGCAATGCAAGAAGTTACGGCTGTCATGTTAGAAACGGCTCGCAAAGGCTTATGGGATGCATCCGAAACTATGATAGCTGAATTGGCTGAACTGCATACCAAACTGGTGGAAGAGTTTGGAGCAAGCGGCAATGGCTTTGCTGGTTCTAATCTGAAACTGCAAGATTATATTGCTCAAAAAGTATCTATTGATCAAGCAGCTAATTATCGTAAATCAGTTAATCAAATGCAGCAATCGCAAACTGATGTCGATGTCAATTCATCGGGTTTGGTTTTGAAGAAAGAAACAAATATTGATGAGAACTCTACTGAAACTACATTGCTCAATGGAGTAATTACAGTTGTTGTAGTATTGATCATCTTCGTATTATTTGCTATTGCATTGCGTCGAAAAAGAAAAAATAGAGAATAAAATGGAATTGATACTTCATGTGTTGATGTTGTTTATTGGCATCAATTGTTTGATAAAGTTAAGTTTCTGGAAAACATGGCAAACCGTACTGTTCGGTTTGCTATGTGCTATTTTCGTACTGTATAGTCAATCTTATGCTATCACCTTGTCTAAAACCCGGCTTGAAGCATTGATGCATGATACTCTTATCTTACAAGATTTAGCTGTATGGATTACCTTCGAGTCGGCTATTTGTTTCGGATTTTGTATTGTTGCTCTTCGACAACTATTTGGAAAAATGAAGCCCAAAAAGTCGAGACTGTTGTATCTATATCCTGGTTTGTTGATTTTCCCTGTGTTGTTTTATATACAAGTTCAACTCATTTTTGGACTTCCGGGCGTATCATTCGAGAAGATATCTTGGTTGTTGGGTAGTGTTGTATTTCTTCTAATTCCATTGGGTAGTTTACTTTTCAAACAACTATTTCCTGAAACTGAGTTAAAGTTAGAGGTCCATTTTCTATTGAGCTTGTTTGTATGTATTATAGGACTTCTTACTACAGTTAATGGCAATACCACGTATAAATCGACCGCTAGTGAAACCAATCTAATTGATATAGGTTTGACTTTTTTGCTCTTCGCTAGTTTCTTTCTAGTTGGTATCTTCTTTACTCGGCTTAAAATGATTATTCGCAATAAACGTCTTCTACAAAATAAATAATATAATTATGGAATATATTTCAAAAACGCTTTTCTGGGTAGCAAATAGCTTGCTTATACCAGATATTATCATCCTACTAATATTGTTCGTTCGTTCATTAATGCTTTTTGGTAGTTTCTACAATCAATATATGATTAAACGCCGTAACGATAGAAATTTAGATAATGCAATCAAATCGTTATCACCTGACAATGTTGATGATTTGTATAAGTTGATTCCTACTTCCGACAATTCATTGTTTATAAAATATCTACGTGATTTATTGACTAGTTCTTATACTGAAGATTATGCGAACTATCAAATCTCTCTTTTTGAGAATGAGGCGGATAAAGATCTTTCAGTATCACGTTTATTGGCAAAGATTGGTCCAATATTAGGTTTAATAGGTACATTAATTGCTATGAGTCCTGCATTGGTTGGATTGTCAACCGGAGACATTTCTGGTATGGCATACAATATGCAAGTAGTGTTTGCTACAACTGTTATTGGTTTGGTAGTTAGTGCAACTGGCTTAATTACACAGCAATTTAAACAACGTTGGTATGCAAAGGATGTACATAATTTAGAGTATGTATCGAGCGTATTACGTGTTGCTCATATGAATATTTCATTAGAATCTAAAGTTAATCGTAAAGCATCATGAAGAGAAAAAGAAGAAATCCTTTCAGTGGACAAGACGAAGGAGATCCGTTGGGGGTTGTAGCCAACTTATTTGATGTAGGAATGGTTTTTGCCGTTGCATTAATGGTGGCAATGGTTATCAATATGAATATGACGGAAATATTCTCGAGCGAAGATTTTACAATAGTAAAGAACCCAGGTAAAGATA
The DNA here is from genome assembly GCA_947074345.1 of uncultured Bacteroides sp. Taxonomy (GTDB): domain Bacteria; phylum Bacteroidota; class Bacteroidia; order Bacteroidales; family Bacteroidaceae; genus Bacteroides. The sequence goes on from CAMTPH010000028.1 coordinate 13,591, forward strand.
ATATGGAAATCATCACTCGTGAAGGACAATCAATTAATAGGTATACACCTTCGGAGAGTCAAAATAATGATTCTCAAAAGAAAGGGCGAAGAGTGGGGGTTGCCTATGAGATGGAGAATGGAGAAGTCGTTTATATACCTGAATAATAAATAGATAGTTCTTCTTGATAATTTATCAATAAGGAGGTTTGCTATTTTAAACATCCTTCAATATTGTATGCAAACAAAGAACTATTATATGTCGAATGTTTCCTCTTTTAGTTAAACCTTTCGGTATGTATTTAGTCTAAATAAAAAACAATTTAGTTATGAATATGAGTTATAAGAAGATACTTTTTGTGGTAAGTCTATGTAGTATGTTGTTTACAATGAATGGTTATGCACAACAACAAATACAACAACAAATAAATTCTGCGCGTCAAAGTCGCGGTAGCGCTATGGTTGATAAAAGCAATGATAAAGAGTTGCAAGCATTGATAGCCGAAACAGTTGACAAGTTTAAAGTCATGACCTATGTCGATGAACTAACAAATGATACCATGGCTTATAATCTTTTTATTCCCGATAATTACGATTCTATAAAAGAATATCCATTAGTGATGTTTATTGGTGACGCAAGTACTTCTCAAAAAGAATCTTCTGTTCCTTTAACGCAAGGTTATGGAGGTATTATTTGGGCTTCTGCTCAAGAGCAGGCCAAGAATCCTTGTTTTGTTTTGGTTCCTCAATACAAAACAAAGACTGTGCAAGATGATTATAGCACTACATATGAAGTAGATGAAACTATCCGATTGCTCAAAAGTGTTATCAACGATTATTCCGTTGATGAAGATCGAATCTATAAAACAGGTCAATCCATGGGAGGTATGATGTCGTTATATTATGGTATAAATAACCCAGAGTTGTTTGCGGCTTCTATTTATGTAGGTTGTCAATGGGATGCAAGCAAAATGGCCGATTTTGTTAATCAACCATTCTTTTATATTGTGGCCGAAGGTGACATGAAAGCTCCAAAAGGTAGAAATGAATTGACCGTAGTCTTGATGAATAATGGAGCAAAAATAAGTGAAGCCAATTGGAGTGCCAAAGCACCGCAAGCCGAACAAGAACTAAATGTACAGAAACTATTAGCCGAAGGCAATTCTATCAACTATATCACTTTTGATAGAAACACAGTACTTCCTGAAAATGGTGGTGGCAACGAACATATGTGTTCGTTTGACTATGCTTATAAGTTATCGGGAGTGCGCGACTGGCTTTTTAAACAAAATAGAAAGAATAAATAAAGTAGGATGTCTTCATTGATTTAACACCTGTCATTCACCGTTTTCTCCCTGCAATTTGCTATTTAAGCTTCAAAAGTAATTATATTTGCGCTTATTAGATTATAAACAAAAAGACAATATAATTATGAATATAGGCGATAAGGTACGTTTTCTAAGCGAAGTAGGTGGTGGAATCGTAAAAGGATTTAAGGGAAAAGATACTGTCTTAGTAGAAGATGCTGATGGCTTTGATATTCCTATGCCAATAAAAGAGTGCGTAGTTATCGAAACTGATGACTATAATATGAAAAGAAAGCCAGCTGCCAATGCGAAAGTAGAGCAACCGGTGAAACCTACTAAACCAGAAATTCCAGCAATACAACGTCAAGCTGAAATAAAAGGTGGAGATACACTCAATGTATATTTGGCATATGTTCCAGAAGATATAAAAGCGATTAGTACCACTCCATTTGATGCTTATTTGGTTAATGATAGCAATTATTATCTATATTATACCTATTTAAGCGCTGAAGGCAAAGCTTGGAAAGTTCGCTCGCACGGTGTAGTAGAACCAAACATGAAGTTCTTGCTCGAAGAGTTTGATAAAAGTATTTTGAATGAGCTAGAGCACGTTGCTATTCAGCTAATGGCTTTCAAAGATAAAAAGACATTTGCCTTGAAACCTGCTGTTAGTGTAGAGATGCGTATTGATACAGTGAAGTTCTATAAACTTCACACATTCCGCGAATCAGATTTCTTTGATGTACCTGCACTAGTATATGATGTAGTGCGCAATGATGCTTCTGTTCGTCAAGTACATGTTTCAGCAGAAGATATTCAAGATGCTATTTTGCAAAAACAATATGCCGATAAGCCCAAAGCACAAGCTATTGTAAAGCGTGGTGGAGGTAATCAGATTCTCGAGATAGACTTGCATATTGGTGAGTTGCTTGATGATACTCGTGGCATGAGCAATAGCGAAATGTTAAACTATCAACTAGATAAGTTTAGAGAAGTAATGGAGAAATACAAAAGCAAACGCGAACAGAAAATTGTTTTTATTCATGGCAAAGGCGATGGTGTACTACGCAAAGCATTGGTTGATGAATTGAAACGTAAATACAGCAATTGTCGTTATCAAGACGCTTCTTTTCAAGAGTATGGTTTTGGAGCAACAATGGTAACAATCAAATAATTGATTACAACTTTATAAAGCAAAAAAAGGCGTTAACATCCTTGTGTTAACGCCTTTCCTGTAATACCTGGCAGAGTTTATTTCAACTCTATACCTTTGTTTTTTAAAGTAGCATTCATCAATGACACATATTTAGAATATTGTTCTTGTGTCAAAGTTTGCTTCATTAGTTTCAAGTTGCCATACACTGCTGTGTGCATTTTTGTGTCTTGATCTTTTTTTGCAGTAGTTGCTTTGTTGATCTGTGTCGAAAAATATTCGCAGATTTGTGCAACTTCTTCGCTTTGCAACGATGTAAGGTTTAGGTACTTTCCTAATTTGCTTACATTAATGTTACCTTCCCATTTTGCAGTTGTAGGTTGATTCTCAGCTGCAAATGTGGTAGCAGCTAGGCAGACAACTGCCACCAATGTTAATCCTAATCTTTTCATAATACCTACTTTTTAAATTGTTACCTAAAAACTAAATCTAATACCTAAAAACTAAAATCTAATACCTAACTTAAATTTATTAGTTTCAAACTAATCTAATACCTATTAAAACTGAACTAAGCGCTTAGTTATTCCTTTTTACCTATGCAAATATAAAAAGATGTTTTTTAGCATAAAAGCGTTTTAGGAGGAAAATGTGTTTTATAACATCATTTCTTGATTTATATCAAGTGATGGGACTCAAAAAGACAGAAATTAACAGAATTTGTAACCCATTTGTAATATTAATTGGCCAATGTGCAGAATAGTGTAACCAAAAAAGGCACACTGAAGTCCACAATGAAACCGTGGAATATTGAAACAATGACAAATTGCTGTCCAGAATAACGGGTTATAATCGGAAGGGTAGTATCCATTGTTGTAGCTCCTCCCACTGATATTGGTGCTAACTTACCAAAGTATGTAACCAGAAGTGGAGCTGTTAATAGTGCAATAATCTCTCTGATGATATTAGAAAGAAGTGCAATGGTTCCCAATTCAGCTCCTCTATATTCAGTAATGAAGATGCTTGATAGTGAGTAATAGCCAAAACCCGATCCGATAGCTAGACAATCGAATATGGAACGGTTGCCTAATAACATGCTTGCCAAGGCACATCCACTTAATGTACCAACAATAGTCATGATGGGTAATAGAGCAAGTCTAGGGTTTAGCGAGCGAAAGCTTTTAAGAGTTTCAGGGTTGTTGCCAACACTTATTCCTACGCAAAACATTAATCCACAAAGCGCATAATAACTAAGATTGCCTTCGAGTAAACTTTGAGGGAGCCAATTGTATAAACCAAATACAATGCCTACAATAAAGAATGAAACAATGATAATACTCCCTTTCATACCTCTTTGTCCTCCTTACCTTTATTAATAGATCTCCATAACAACCATGCGCATAGTGCACTACCAAGTGCGGCAGCAACCGATAAGTATAATGCTTCTATCCCCAATGTATGCAGATTATTGATAATCGTTTGGTTACCGCCAACATCTACACCGAGTAGAAAAAGAAGCAACCATATAAATAAGGTGATTAAAGACTGTATCCATGAAAGCTTTTTGCTGCGCAATAGATAACCCACGAGTACACCCGTGAGCATGATGCCGACTATTATAAACATATGTGTTCGATTAATTTTCGGCAAAGATACTATTTTCTATTGTTTAAACGAATCGAGCACTAAGTCAAGCTCTTGGCTGATATTTTCTACCAAAGCTTTAGTAGCGTTTGATAATGAGGCGGTCATCGTGTTTAAGCAATCCTCATTCACGCCAAACGTATCATAATGAGTTTTTGCTGATGCATATTGATTATAAATATTGGTATATGTTTTTTCAAAAAGGCATTCACCATTCTTTTTTATTTTAATAAGAATGGATAGGTTGGTATTACCTTCGCCCGATGTATTTGCGTTTCCTTCAATAACTTCTCCATCAAACCATAATAATGATTTGGTTTTTATTTTCATCTTTCCAGTAGTTTCATTTTGTAAAACCTTAACCGATAAATGGTAGACTGAATCGGGTGCTGTTTCTTCTTTGTTATCTATCAAGCTGAATGTACGGCTACTATTACATTCGGCTAATAGTGCTTCAGTCAAAAACTCTCTATATGTTTGATTTAACGAACCCTCTCCAAGGCTTGTTTTATATTTAACTACTTCTTCGAAATAGACGATAGCTGGAATAAAATACCAACCATCTCTTTTCACATCACTGTAATAAGCGAGATTAGAGTAGTCGATGAAATCTAAATAGAGCGTCTTCCCCTTTTTACCATAATATTCGGGAGTAGTCATTTCGTAAAAAAGGTTTGATCGCATTTTTAATAGTTCCATTCGCATGTCACGTGTACTACCACAAGCGCAAAACACGATGCATGATAATAGTATTAAATAAGTTTGTCTCATTATATAAGAGTTTTAAGTTTAAAATATTACCAGAATATACTATGTATTATGATAGCTTGCTCTGGAAGTTTAATCTGATGAGTTGTTTCGCTGATGATACTAACCAATCCCAATCCACCATGTACATTGCTGCCGAATGTAATAGGTTCCATTGTCATTTCATCATAGCTACCCGAATCTATCACATTGAGAGCTTTGAAATATTTAAAACTGGTTTGACTGATGCTTTGTAGTCTTATTAAACAATCTTGTTGTAACTCAATCAGTTCTTCCGTATCAGATATATATGGATATTCGTTGGGCTCCATATGTACATTCAATGTATAAGTTTGTCCGTTGATGTAATTATCACTAAATACGCCATATATATTTTCGGGTCTTTCAAATAAGAAGTTATCGTCTATTGGCGGTTGACCATCGCTTAGAGCTAAATCTTCGTTGCAAAGCATACTATAAAACTTATTTGAAGCTGTATTTATCACTCCATTTGACGAACGAGTCTTTGCTGTAAAAGTACGCTCTAAAACTAATCGATAGTAATTGGTCTCATTTGCTTTGTCTGTGAAAGTAATACGAAAGCGCAATCGTTCGTAAAGCTCATCATAGATGCGCACTTTTACGGTAGCAGTATCTACCTTTTCAATAGGTAACGGCGGTTTTAGAACAGTCTCTTCAATCCATGCATGATGTTTTCCATCTGTAGTACGTGCTTCTATTCTTACTAGGTCTCCCGGATTGAACTTGGTAGTGATTAAGTATCGTTTTTGGTGATCAAAACCGTTGTATGGTGGAATCTCCGATACAGTTTCAACAAGTTTATTATCTACATAAACTTCTACTATTGCTTTTTCTACATCTGCAATTATCACGCTATTACTCATATTAAGATATAACACGTTGTTGGTGCTATCCGTATTAATAAATGCATTCATTATTAGTTTCGGATTGCTTACAGTATCATCAAGTATAATTTCGTTTTCACAACTCCATATTAATAATATAAGAAGAATTGCGTGTATCAGTTTTATGATTATTTTTATTGCTTGCATGTTTGTTAGAATTTGAATGTGTATGATGCAGAAGGAATAAATGGCAAGATAGTTACTTTAGTTAATCTTCTACTCCCCGGATTATATTTGGTTATAAACTCATCGGTTTCCGGTATGTAGATTTGATAATAATATCCAAAGTCATCGCTGCTATAAACCATACTTGGATTCATAGCATTATACATATTATAGACACTTATGTTCCAAATACGTTCACCTCTTTTAGTTTTCTTGCGGAAGTTAATACCTATATTTAAGCGGTGAGAAGGAGGCAAGCGATAGTTATTGCGGTGTTCGAAGTAATCTTCTGAATCAATGTAATCTTTGCCGGGGCGAATTATGCCTGTAGACTCTTTGGCCACAGAAATAGTTCCTCCAGAAATAAACATCCATGAGCCCGATATGTCGATACGATTATTGAATTTATGGTTAACCACCAAATCAACAGCATGGCGATTATCATATTTGAAAGGAAATCGTTTTCCGTTATTAATGCCATCTACAGCAAATTTACGATCGCTTTTGGCCAATGTATATGCAATCCATCCGGTTGTTTTGCCCGAAAGCTTTTGAAGCATAAACTCAATACCCATGCTTCTTCCTTTTCCGGCTTCTACTTTATTTTCCCAACCGGCCGAAGAACCAAAGAAACTGCTTCCTTCTTTATATTCGAGTACATTGTTCATGTTTTTATAATATCCTTCAACCGATAGTTCCCAACCTTTGAGTCCTACATAATAGCCGCCAATCGAGAACTGATGAGAACTCATAGGCTTCACATTATTCGTTACCGGTACCCACAAATCGGTAGGCATAGAGATCATGCTCGAAGTCAGTAGGTGAATATATTGTTGCATTTTTGTGTATGATGCTTTCCATGCAATATGTTTATTCATCTGATAGCGAGCTGATATGCGTGGTTGTATCGAGAAATAATTCTTCTTTTTGACATTAAACATCGAGATGTGCACACCTATATTGGCGCGTATATCACGACCAATATTAAAATTGTCTTCAATATATGCCGATACCTCATGCGCTCTAATAGCACTGTTGGTTATATTATGATAGGTAGTATCTTGATATACATGACCATTCTCTATTTGTTGAACTTTAGAGCTCGATACTTCAGGATGAAAGTTGTGTCGTTGGTAAGTTGCGCCAAACTTAATATTCTGTGTAGGCACCGGGTTGTAGTCAAAATCCATCTGATACATCCAGTCTCTAATACTTGAATGATATTTAGATTCATATAAGTCTTTTGCTACAAAGTTAGGCTGATTGATGGCTGAATAAATCTTTTCTTTAATGTTGAATTGATATTTATTGTAAGCAACTGTTGCATTGCAAAACAACTTCTGATTAAAGATATAATTTAAGCGAGCTGAGGCTATAAAGTTTCCCCATTTGCATGTCATCTTATCTTTACTGGTTTCGCCTGCTGTGCTATTTCCGTTATAGTAGTAATCGTCGTCATAGGTTATTCCGTAATTATCGTTTCCGTTGTATACGCTCAGATATAAGCGTGCTTTATCCGAAAAGCGATGATTGATTTTAGCATTAAGATCATAAAAGTGATAGGTTATCTTCTCATCAGAAGTCATGAAAGGGCTTATGAGCCAATCAAGATATGAGCGACGTGCCGAGATATTGAATGAGGTTTTGTTTTTAATGATAGGCCCTTCAAACTGAATTTTACTAGTCAGTAGCCCGATGCTAAACACACCATGATAGTTTTTCATATCACCATCATTGGTACGTATATCTACAACCGATGATAATCGTCCCCCGAAGCGTGCCGGAAATGATCCTTTGAACATAGTTACTTTCTTTACTGCCTCGGGGGTGAATATAGAGAAGAAGCCAAACATGTGATCTACATTGTATACCGGAACACCATCGAGTAGAAATAGATTTTGATCGGGACTACCTCCACGTACATATAGTCCTGCCGAACCTTCTATTCCCGCTTGTACTCCCGGTAACATTTGCAGCGTTTTTATCACATCAGTTTCTCCCAATACTGATGGAGTGCCGTTAATATGCGATAGATCAATATCGGTAGCACTCATATGAGTCGACATAATACCCGATTCTGTTTTATCGGAAACGATAACTATCTCTTCGAGTTGATTGTTGCTATACATATGTACATTCATCACCGTATCTTTTCTCAATACAAAATTGTGAAGTTGTGTGTTATATCCTAAATAAGAGTAAGCCATTGCTACTTCACCTTCGGGTAGTGTGATGCTATAGTAACCATATGGATTGGTTGTAGTTCCTCTTTCGTTCGTTTTATCAACGATGTTGGCTCCAATCAATGTTTCAACCGAAGTTTCATCTTTTACATAACCGCTGATAGTATATTTGTGAATAACAGCAGCAGCTTTCTTTTTTTGTAAAATGATGTGTTTGTTTTTAATCTCATATTTTACAGCACTATTAGTAAACGCTGCATCCAATATTTCGGTTAATGTTTTCTCTTTTGCATTTACTGTGATAGAAGAAGGGACTTTGACCTCTTCGCCATAAATAAATGAGTATCCGGTTAGTTCTTCTACCTCCTTAACAAACTTCTCGAACGAAGCATTATTAATGTGTAAAGTGTATTTGGTCTTAAGTGCTTGCCCGCTTATAGTCTGGCAGCACATTAAGAGAATATACATCATTAATAGTGGCAGGATGTAGAAACTCTTTGTATGTTTTGTTGTCATAGTAATTGTTTAATGATGATAATCTTCTTATCATCTATTTTTTTAAATGTAAACTCTCGACCGGTTTGTAACAACGACAATATTTCTTCTAGTGTTTCATTGTTGTTGAATTTAGCTGTCAGGCGATAGCTTGCCAAATCTTCGTCTTCTATTTCGATGTTTACACCAAATGAGTTGCTTAGTTTGCGAGTTATATCATTTAGCGTTTGTTTGTCGAATATGTAGGCATTGTTCTGCCAAGCTATGTCTGCAGCCGTGAAGTTGTTTAGAGAGAATTCGAGAGTCTTGTTATTTTTATTGTAAATGGCGCTTTCGTTAGGATGAAGCACTATTTGTTTTGTTGTGGAATCAATACTTACAGATACAGAGCCTTCTATTAAGGTCGTTTTAACCTCAGGGTTATTGTGATAAGCTTCAATATTGAACTGTGTACCCAATACTTGTACCTTTACCATTTCGGCTGATACGATAAAGGGTTGCTTTGGATTTTTAGTTACATTGAAGAACGCTTCACCGCTAAGAGCTACATCGCGTTGATTGCCTTTGAATCGTTTGGGATATGACAATGATGAGAAATGATTAAGCATCACTTCAGAACCATCGGGCAATGTTACCTCTACGCGGTTGGCCAATGTGCTGATGGTTTGCATACTGCTTGGTACCAAAAACTCATAGGCATACCAACTGGCGATACAAATCAAAGCGATGGCAGCTGCCGAAGCTACTGTACCCCATATGCGACGTGTAATGATACGTCTATTTTTGTGAGATAGCTGTTTCTCTAATAGCTTGTAACTTTCTGCTGCCGAATATCGTCCTCGAGGCGATCGAGTAGAGGATACGAGTTTTTCTAATACCTTGTCGGTTTCGTTCTCTGTATATTTCATGTCGTTCTATGTATTATTTGGGTATTAACTTTATGTTGAGTTGCGACGATTCTGCATCTTTCCATAGTGGTGTACACAATACCTGAATATAAGTACCTTTTATTAGTTTTTTAGGGTAAAGTTTTATTGTTGCAGTTGCCGATTTCTGACCTGCCAAAATAACAACTTCACTTTGTGATAGATTGTATCCCTCTCCAAATATGGCCGATTTATTGATAGAGAGTTTTACTTTTCTTTCTTCATCTTTTTTACTTACCGCCATCACTTTGATGTTTATTGTCTCTTCTTTGTTTTGCACATCATATGTATATGATTCTGCGGCTTTCTCAAATCCTACATAATCGGTAGGAAATCTCTTGTTATCATCATTGCAAGCCGTTAAGCCTACAACCAACAATAAGGCGAACATTACATTTAAATAAAGTCTTTTCATTGTTTTGTGTTTTTAAATTAAACGTATTACAATGATAAAGACCGGAAGCTTTTATAATCTCCCTATCTATCTTTAAAAAAAATATTATTTTTATTTTGTACTCATTATTACCTCCTTCAATTTCTTGGTGGCTTTTTGTAATTGAGCATCTACGGTTTTTATGCTTATATCGAGCGCTTCGGCTACTTCAGCATAGCTTTGCTTCTCTTCGCGAATACGTATAAATACTTCGCGACAACGTTCTGGCAATCTGTCCAATGCTTTTACATATCGGGCAAATAGCTCTTCGCTTATCATCAATTCTTCGGGTGTTATGGTTTGGCTAGCAACTTCTGGAATGGTGTGTTCAACTCTGCTTTCGTGTCTGAGCTCTTTTTCTAAATAGTTGAGTGAGGCATTTTTGGTTAATATAAAGCAATAATCCTCTATGCTTCGCACTTCGGGCAGTGTGTTGCGCTGGTTCCATAGTTTTAGAAACACATCCAACACAATCTCTTGTGCCCATTCGTCGCGATGCACATAATAATAGGCGATACGAAATAATCGATCGTAAGTTAAATTATAGAATTGGTGGAATGCGGTTTCTGAGTCCCATTCCTTCATTTGTCTTAGAAGTCGCCGTACTTCAGATTCGGTCATAGTAATAGAAAATTGTGTTTTACTCGACTTGTAGCAAGTCGCTCATTATATCATCTGAAACAAAAATACCATTGCGTGTTAGTTTTAATAAATTGTCTGTTTGTGTCATTTTTTGATTTGCCAGATGAGGCTTTGCCATCTGAATACAATAATTATATAGCTCGTCGCCAAATAACTCTTTCACTCTATTGAGTGGCAACCCCCAATGGGTGCGGAGCGATGTGATGACAAATTCGTTGTAGCGATCTATTAAGCTCAACTCCTCTTTTTCGTAAGGGCGTGTGCCTTGCGATGCTTGTGCTATGTAATTATTTAGATTGGGCAGATTCCATTCGCGTTCGTTTCCGTTGAATGAGTGTGCCGATGGCCCACATCCTAAATAGGGGGTGCTTTGCCAATAAGATGTGTTATGGCGCGAATACATGCCTGGTTTGCAGAAATTAGATATCTCATAATGTTCGTAACCGGCTGCATTGAGTTTATCAATCAACATTTCAAAAAACAACAGACTGTTATCTTCATCTACCTCTTCTACCTTGTGTTCTTGGCGAAGTTTGTATAACAGTGTGTCTTCTTCGTATATTAAATGATAAGCAGATATATGTTCTACATTGAGACTGATAGCTTTCTCTAAGTCGGCAGCCCAACTCTCTTTTGTTTCGCCTGGTAGCCCATATATGAGGTCTATACTGATATTCTTGAAACCGGCCTTGCGGCATCGAGTTACTGCTTCGACTGCTTGGTTGGCATTATGACGGCGCTTCAATAGTTTCAATACATCGTCGTTGAAGGTCTGTATGCCCATACTGATGCGGTTGAACGGCAACTTTGCCAATTGAGCTACATAGGCTTCTGTTAAATCATCCGGATTGGCCTCGAGGGTTATCTCTTTGGCTTGTAGCGGACCATAATTGCATTCTATGGCATTAAATATCTTTCTGAACTGATCGGCACTAAGTTGTGAGGGTGTACCACCTCCAAAATAGATGGTATCTATAGCATCGCCTTTCAGGTAGTCTTTTCGTTCTTTGAGCTCCACGCATAAGGCTTCTACAAATGCATCGGTCTGGTCACTGCACGTGGTCGAGTAAAAGTCGCAATAGATACAACGAGTTTTACAAAATGGAACGTGAATATAGATACCTGCCATAGATAGAATGTTATTGTTTAATTTCTTGACAAATGTAACATTTTTAGCTTTGCCTGATTTCAATTTGCTTTAAAAAACTGCATATATATATTGTATGTGACTAAATGTTGACAATCTATTTGCTGTTTATAGTAGCCAATAATAGCTTGATTTATATAAGTAGCTAGTTGTTTATTAAAACCTAATAGGTACAACATCCCCATGTTTTGCATAACAACACCCGGATGTTTTATACCACAACATCCGGATGTTGTTATGCAAAACATCCGGGTGTTGTTTTTGTAGGTCTCTATGCTTAGTATGATATATCTATTAATTTAAGTTGTTGTTTTATGAACTATCCTGTATTATATCTTTATTTTCAAATACTGAAACGAGTTTAACTATTCATTTGAAGCTTAAATAAAATAAACTATATTATATGTATGCATACATTGCTTAACCTAACAGTTGTACCTTTTTTAATAAAAATAAAAACCGTTGTGTTGAATAACTATGTTTAGTAACACTCTTATTAAGTTGTTTTTCAGTTTATTAATTTATAATTTGCGATTTGTAAAGTTTACGGTATGCTTGTAGCATGCTTATTTATCCATTTAAATCTTATATATTATGAAGGTATATCAGACTGACGAAATTAAGAACATCGCCCTATTGGGAAGTTCTGGCTCTGGGAAAACCACTCTCGTAGAAGCGATGCTATTCGAGAGTGGTCTTATAAAACGTCGCGGATCAATTGCCGCAAAAAACACCGTTAGTGACTATTTTCCCGTTGAGCAAGAGTATGGATACTCTGTTTTCTCTACCGTATTTCATGTAGAATGGAATAATAAAAAACTGAATATGATTGATTGTCCGGGAGCGGACGACTTTATAGGAGGTACTGTTACCGCACTGAATGTTACTGATACTGCCATCATCTTGATAAATGGACAATATGGCGTAGAGGTAGGTACTCAAAACCACTTCAGATATACCGATAAACTTCATAAACCTGTTATATTTCTTGTCAATCAGCTTGATAATGATAAGTGTGACTATGACAATATACTTGAGCAACTGAAAGAGGCTTACGGCTCTAAAGTTGTTCCTATACAATATCCTATCTCTACCGGTCCGGGATTTAATGCTTTGATCGACGTGTTGTTGATGAAGAAGTATTCTTGGAAACCAGAAGGTGGAGCTCCTATTATCGAAGATATTCCTGCCGAAGAAATGGATAAGGCGATGGAATGGCATAAGAACTTGGTCGAATCGGCTGCCGAAAATGACGAGTCTTTGATGGAGAAATTCTTTGAATCTGAATCACTCACTGAGGATGAAATGCGTGAAGGTATTCGCAAGGGCTTGATTGACCGGGGTATGTTTCCTGTATTCTGCGTTTGTGCAGGTAAAGATATGGGTGTGCGCCGTTTGATGGAATTCTTGGGCAATGTAGTTCCATCTGTTTCTGAAATGCCGAAAGTGAAAAATACAGATGGACAAGAGATAGCACCTGATGCAAATGCTCCTACTTCTCTCTATTTCTTTAAAACAAGCGTTGAACCACATATTGGTGAGGTGTCTTACTTTAAGGTAATGAGCGGCAAGGTGCACGAAGGCGATGACTTGCTGAATGCTGATCGTGGTTCTAAAGAACGCATTGCACAGCTTTATGTGGTGGCAGGAGCCAACCGCGATAAGGTGGAAGAATTGCGAGCTGGCGATATTGGTGCAGCTGTTAAACTGAAAGATGTGAAAACAGGCAATACGCTGAATGCGAAGGATGCTAATAATAGATTTGACTTTATTAAATATCCAAATTCTAAATATACTCGTGCTATCAAGCCGATTAATGAAGCTGATGTTGAAAAAATGATGGCTATCTTGACGCGTATGCACGAAGAAGATCCTACTTGGGTGATAGAGCAATCTAAAGAATTGAAACAGACGTTAGTGCACGGACAAGGAGAGTTCCATCTGCGTACTTTGAAGTGGAGATTAGAGCATAATGAAAAACTTCAAGTGAAGTTCGAAGAACCTAAGGTGCCTTATCGCGAAACTATTACTAAGGCTTCGCGTGCTGACTATCGCCATAAGAAACAGTCGGGTGGTGCAGGACAATTTGGTGAGGTACATATGATTGTTGAACCTTACAAAGACGGAATGCCAATTCCTGAAACTTATAAGTTTAATGGACAGGAATTTAAGATATCTAACCGTGGTACTGAGGAAATTCCTTTGGATTGGGGTGGAAAATTAGTATTCGTTAACAGTGTAGTGGGTGGAGCAATCGATTCTCGCTTCATGCCAGCCATTCTAAAAGGTATCATGGCACGCATGGAACAAGGACCATTGACCGGCTCTTATGCACGCGATGTTAGAGTGATTGTTTACGATGGTAAGATGCATCCGGTAGATTCAAATGAAATCTCTTTCATGCTTGCCGGACGTAATGCCTTTAGTGAAGCTTTCAAGAATGCAGGACCGAAAATTCTTGAACCTATCTATGATGTAGAAGTATTTGTTCCATCAGACAAAATGGGTGACGTAATGGGTGATTTGCAAGGTAGAAGAGCCATGATTATGGGTATGAGTAGCGAGAAGGGATTTGAAAAACTTGTTGCGAAAGTTCCGTTAAAAGAAATGTCGTCATACTCTACTGCGCTTAGTTCTTTGACCGGTGGACGCGCTTCATTTATAATGAAGTTTGCTGGTTACGAACTTGTTCCATCTGATGTTCAAGACAAATTGATCAAAGATTTTGAAGCTAAAGAGGCAGAAGATTAAATTATATTTAATAAAATAGCAGATTGCCGCTTTGTTCTGTGAATATTCAGGACAAAGCGGCTTCTTTTTAACATGTATTAAATAAAATAGAAAAACTTAAGGTTAAAAATTAATTTTTTATTATTTTTGCAAACCAAAGAGGCTTTAATTTTGTTATAGTCGTCGTATTGTGTACTTGATTTTCTATTTGGGTTAATTTATAACAATAAATTATTAAAACAAGTTAATAGTATATGAGTGTTAATTAGCAAGTGTTAATTTTGTTGCTATGAAGAAGTCAACAATCTGGATATTGGGCATTATAATGGGTCTTTCGTTTATCGGTTTGCTATACCTACAGTTAAGCTATATAGAGGCAATCGTAAAGATGCGCCGTGAACAGTTTGAGACTTCAGTTCGCAATAGTCTTTATCAAGTTTCAAAAGATGTTGAGTTTGCCGAAACAGATAGATGGTTGAGAGAGGATATTACGGAAACCGAAAGAAGGGCGTTGACGAAATCAACTTCTCCGATATCAAATCAAGACTTAATGCAACAATCACAACGATTTACAGTGAAGTCTCCAGATGGTAGAGTAATGTCTGATTTTGAGTTAAAAATGAAGACAGAAAAACCTTCTGATTTACCGAAAGTGATGATCTCGAAAAGACATGGTGGGAATACAATTCCTAAAACGTCTAAATCGCTTTTGGATGCTGTTAAAAACCGCTATATGTATCAAAGGGTGCTTTTGGATGAAGTGGCCTTGCAGATGGTATATAGAGCGAGCGATAGGCCGATTGGAGAGCGAGTACGCTTTAAAGACTTAGATGATTATATTAAATCGGCTTTACTGAACAATGGAATAGAAATGCCATACCACTTTACGGTAATCGATAAAGATGGCATTGAAGTCTACAGATGTGCAGACTATGAAGTTAAAGGTAATGATGATACGTTTACTCAGCCTTTGTTTCAAAACGATCCACCATCAAAAATGAGTATCGTTAAGATTCATTTTCCGGGCATGAGAGATTATATCTTCGACTCGATTAGCTTTATGATTCCATCGGTTATATTTACTTTGGTATTATTGATTACGTTTATATTCACTCTTTATCTGATATTCCGTCAGAAAAAACTTACAGAGATGAAAAATGACTTTATCAATAACATGACACACGAATTCAAAACACCTATTTCTACTATTTCTCTTGCAGCGCAAATGTTGAAAGATCCAGCGGTTGGTAAATCGCCTCAGATGTTTCAGCATATATCTGGTGTTATCAATGATGAGACCAAACGATTGCGATTCCAAGTAGAAAAAGTACTTCAGATGTCTATGTTTGACAGACAAAAGGCTACGCTGAAAATGAAAGAAGTAGATGTAAATGAATTGATAAATGGTGTAATAAATACCTTCGCATTGAAAGTTGAACGCTATAATGGGAAGATTACATCGAACCTTGATGCTAAAGATTCTGTTGTATTTGCAGATGAGATGCATTTAACGAATGTTATCTTTAACTTGATGGATAATGCAGTGAAGTATAAAAAGGCTGATGAAGACCTGTTACTTAATGTTTGTACATGGGACGACTCGGGCAAACTGATGATCTCTATTCAAGATAATGGCATCGGTATAAAGAAAGAAAATTTGAAAAAGATATTTGAAAAGTTCTATCGCGTGCATACAGGTAATCTGCACGATGTGAAAGGCTTTGGATTAGGATTGGCTTATGTGAAAAAGATAATTCAAGATCATAAAGGAACAATTAGGGCAGAGAGCGAACTGAATGTTGGAACTAAATTTATTATTGCATTACCTTTATTAAAAAATTAATGATATGGACGAGAAACTGCGTATTTTATTATGCGAGGATGATGAAAATCTTGGCATGCTTTTAAGAGAATACCTACAAGCTAAGGGTTATTCTGCAGAATTATATCCTGATGGCGAAGCCGGTTATAAAGCATTCTTGAAGAACAAATATGATTTATGCGTATTTGATGTCATGATGCCAAAGAAAGACGGTTTTACATTGGCTCAGGATGTACGTGCTGTGAATGCTGAAATTCCTATAATCTTTTTGACTGCAAAAACGTTGAAGGAAGATATATTGGAAGGTTTTAAAATTGGCGCGGATGATTATATCACCAAACCATTTAGTATGGAAGAATTGACTTTCAGAATTGAAGCTATTCTACGTCGTGTACGTGGGAAAAAGAATAAAGAAAGCAATGTTTATAAAATCGGTAAATTTACTTTTGATACTCAAAAACAAATCTTATCGACTGACGAAAAGCAAACTAAATTAACAACTAAAGAATCTGAACTTCTAGGCTTGTTGTGTGCTCATGCAAATGAGATTTTGCAACGTGACTTTGCTTTGAAAACTATTTGGATTGATGATAACTACTTTAATGCACGAAGCATGGATGTGTATATCACTAAACTTCGTAAGCACCTTAAAGATGATCCATCAATTGAAATTATCAATATTCACGGTAAAGGGTATAAACTGATTACACCTGAAACTGAAGCTTTATAAAACGAACAATAAAAAAGCCCGAAAGAATTTCTTTCGGGCTTTTTTATTGTTCGTTGATAATATTAATCAGTGATTCTTTTGTTGATTACAATGTAAGAGATAAGTCCTACAAAAATCAAGGCAAGAGAACTTCCTAATATTGCATTGTTGTTTACGTTTCCTACGAATGAACAACATACAAGGATAACCGCTCCAATCACGATTAAGATTAATCCTAAATTTTTTAACAAGCCTTTCATGTGGTGTGTGTATTTTAATAGATTACTTTTATACTTGGACACAAATTAACGCATAATTATTTTATATGCGAAATAAATTATGCAAAAAAAACGTTATTCCAACTAAATACTTTACTGTTATTTAGTTATTGCTTAATCTTTTATGTTGTGGAATATCGCACGAAGTACGTCTTGACTGACTTTTAAATCTTCGACAGATATACCCGATAATGCCTCAATCAAAGTTTGATTGGCTATTTTTCGAGCTTTACTCTCTAAGCTCTTTCCGGTACGAGTAAGATGAATCTTATTTGTACGACGATCTTTCTTGTCTGAGATGCGTACAACTAAATGTTGACGCTCCATATTGTCGATTAAGCGAGTCATACTCGGCTTATCTTTAAAAGTTGCATTGCATAGTTCTTGTTGGGTAACTCCATCTTTTTCCCACAAAAATATAAGCACAGTCCATTGCTCAGGAGTTATTTCTAATCCTCCTTGGCGAAAGTTGCGGCTCAGTTTTCGATTGATCGCAGCTGAGACTTTACCATTAAGAATGGCAAATATAAGTCGAATATCAAAGTTAAATTGTTCTACCATGAAATAATTGTTTCAACAACCTTGCAAAGGTAAATTTCTTATTTATACAAACCAATGATATAATATAAAAAAAGATTAAATATTTGTGGTTCAAAATAAAATGGCTAACTTTGCACCC
>CAMTPH010000029.1 GCA_947074345.1 uncultured Bacteroides sp.
TAACTGTTAACTATTATCGTGATAGGTATAAACAACGAACGCGATAACTGTTAACAGTTATCGCGTTTTGTCTGGTTATTATCAATATTACTTCACTTAAACAAATACCCTATTTATTACTAAATAGCTTCTATACAATATTAATCTAGTTTGAAGTATTAAAAAGGTGGCAAAGCAATATTTATTATAATTATAGAACTTTGCCAATAAACTAATTTAAACCAGAAATAATTAGTTTATAATCATCTTCTCATCAGATTACCTTCTTTCTTTTACTTACATTATAAACAAATCTAACAGCTAAAGGGTGCATAACGAATGTGAAAAATACACAGCAAAATATGTGTTTAATAACAACAGATGTTAAGCAATTGTTGAAGGTATAGTGATAAATAAAGCATTTACTCACTATTTATTTATACCATTTACTTCAGACAAACATATTGCATGTGCTATTATAAGGGCGATTATACTAATTTTCATTCCGCAATAAATTCAACTATTTTTCTTACTAAATGCTATTATATTAAATAAATGATTATCTTTCGGAATAATTCTTATTTAATATAATGGAAACTACTGTATTACTTACTGCTTGTATACTTATAGGGTTGGGCGTATTAATGAAACGTTTTCCAATGTTGATTGCAGGATACAACACATTGACAGAAGAGGAAAAAGAGAAGATAGATACAAAAGGTTTGTCTTCGTTTATGTGTTACAGTTTTGTTGGTATGGGCATAGCACCTCTTATAGTCTATTATATTTGTTTAGGACTAGGACATGCAGATTGGGCCGGAATGAGCTCTTTAGTGCCATTATTGTACCTGCCATATCTTATTTATAGAGCTAACAAATTTGATCATAACCCACCTCGTAGAAGCCGACGTCCTATAATTGCAATAGCTGTATTTACAATTTTTATTGTGGCCGTACTAATGCTGAATGGCATGTCGCCCTCTAAAGTAAGAATTGAAGATGGTAGGCTTGTTTTTACAGGTATGTTTGGCACATCAAGATCTGTAAGCGATATTAAGACTATTGATTTGACCAACAAGCTTCCTGATATTTCGCTACGATTAAATGGCATTTCAGTGGCAGGCATCAATAAAGGTCGCTTTAAAGCTGCAGATGGAAGAACTTGTTATATGTATCTGTCATCATCTAATAAACCATATATTGTATTCACAGAGAGTAATGGTAGAGAGATATATTATAATAGCAAAGACAGCGTTTCTACCGAGAATTTGTATAGAGATTTAAGTAGGCTATTCAATAATTGAGAATATAAAAAAAAGAGTTTGTCAATCAACAAACTCTTTTTTTGTTTAGAGAGTTATATAGGTTAATTATCTCTCTTTCTGTTTAGTTAAGTCTAGGTTTTATGGTTATATATCTTTTGTATAGCACATTTCTCATCTATATTATACTAAATGCAGATAAGCGAATAATACTGCTTCCTGCCAAGAAAAATAATATAAGAATATTGAGAAATAAAAAAATGCATATATTTGCACTTGAGGTTCAGAACTGGATGTTCTGATAATTTGTATAATTAATTTATAGACATAGAAATGAAGAAAGTTATTTGTAGCGAAAAAGCACCTGGTGCAATCGGTCCTTATAGTCAAGCTATTGAAGCTAACGGAATGGTATTTGTATCTGGTCAATTACCAATTGATGCAACAACTGGAGAGATGCCTGATACTGTTGAAGCTCAAGCACGTCAATCTCTTGAGAATATGAAACACATCTTAGAAGAAGCTGGTTTAACAATGGCTAATGTTGTAAAAACAACAGTATTCTTGCAAGATATGTCTTTATTCGCCGGTATGAATGGTGTTTATGCTACTTACTTTGAAGGTGCATTTCCTGCACGTTCGGCAGTAGCTGTAAAAGCTTTACCAAAAGATGCTTTAGTTGAAATTGAGTGTATTGCAGTAAGATAATAAATCAGCAACTATAAATGTACTGCCTCCTATGAAGATTAAATCTTCAGGGAGGCTATTTTTTTTAGCAGCTATATAGGCTTCTTCTACTGTCTTGTAAGTTTCTCCTTGTAGTCCTATGTTATTAGCTATGTTGCTCAATTCATGTTCATCCAATGCCCTTTGTACAGAAGCTTTTGTAAAATAGTATGTGGCATTGCGAGGCATGAGCTTCAATACATTACTTACATCCTTATCGTTTACCATTCCTATAATGATATGAAGATGGTTGTAAGAGATAGATTTTAACTGTTCTACAATCTGCTGTATTCCACCAACATTGTGTCCTGTATCACATATGGTTAGTGGTTTATCTGCTATTTTTTGCCATCTACCCATTAGTCCGGTCAAACCGCATACATTGTCGAATCCTTCTCTTATATCTTCTTCGGTAATATTATAGTCTAGTCTGCGCAACTGTTTAATAGCTTGCAATATTGTATTTGCGTTTTTTGTCTGACAATATCCTCCTAGTTCAAAATGAATGCTTTCGTAGTCTTCTGTATCGAACATCCAGCCATTATCTACTTTGGCCGACTTTATTAATATGTCTTCATCGGCTATAACCAATTGGCTATCACCTTCGTTGGCTTTATTGATAAATACAGGTTTGCTCTCTACGGTTGTTTCGCCAACGACAATAGGAGTCTTTGGTTTGATAATGCCCGCCTTCTCGTATGCTATTTTAGCAATAGTATCACCCAGTATGTGGGTGTGGTCAAGACTTATATTTGTTATAATTGATAAATCAGGTTGAATAATGTTTGTGCTATCCAATCGGCCACCTAATCCAACTTCAATGATTGCTATATCGACATTCTCATCTTTAAAATAGTTGAATGCCATTGCCGTAGTTAGTTCAAAGAAAGAGAGCGATAGTGAATCTAAAAACTCTTTATTATGATTAATGAATTGGGTGATATAATCTTCAGAAATCATTTGGCCGTTTATGCGAATACGTTCTCTAAAATCAACAAGATGCGGAGATGTATATAGACCAACACGATAACCGGCTGATTGTAAAATGGCAGCTAATGTGTGCGAACATGATCCTTTGCCGTTGGTCCCACCAACGTGTATAGTCTTATATTGCTTATGTGGGTGATTAAAATATTTATCTAATAGTTCAATATTTCCTAATCCTTCTTTAAAGGCTGCTACTCCAACTTGTTGAAACATAGGAGCGCTTTCGTATATATAATTGAGAGTTTCTTGATAATTCATTTTAGTTTTATCTAATTTAACAGGAACTTAATGCTGTTAATCTTTCTTTTTTCTAACTTAGTATATCTATAACCTTTGTCTGTTTGTTATACTAAATATAGTGCAAATATCAACATTTAAATCTAAGTAGCATATGGGAACAAAGAAAAATTTCGTAATTGATACTAATGTAATTTTACACGATTATAATTGTATCAAGAATTTTCAAGAGAATGATATTTATCTTCCAATTGTAGTGCTCGAAGAATTGGATAAGTTCAAGAAAGGGAACGAACAAATTAACTACAATGCTCGAGAGTTTGTTCGCGAACTAGATTTAATAACTGATGATAATCTCTTTAGTTCGGGTGCATCATTGGGGGCAGGTTTAGGGCGACTTTTCGTGATGACAGGTGGTGTTGATTCTCCAATAGTTTCTTCTTCTTTTCCTGAGCGTAAACCTGATCATGAGATTCTAGCAATTGCAGATTTCTTGACGCGCAAATATCCTCAAATGAAGACGGTGCTTGTTACAAAAGACGTTAACTTAAGGATGAAAGCTCGCTCTATTGGTCTTGCCTGCGAGGATTACATCAATGATAAAGTAACCGATATTGATATCTTCGAAAAATCGAATGAGGTATATGACGATATTGAGCCTGCAATGATTGATCGAATTTATTCGAGTAGCGAGGGTATTGATGTTGGAGAATTTGCTTTCAAAGATGCTCTTCTGCCAAATGAATGTTTTATTATGAAAAGTAATAGGAGTACTGTTTTGGCTCGCTATAATCCTTTTACTCACTCAATAAAGAAGGTTAACAAGGCTAAGAATTATGGTATAGAACCGCGCAACGCCGAACAAAGTTTTGCTTTCGAAATTCTGAATGATCCAAATATAAAACTTGTGGCATTGACAGGTAAGGCCGGAACTGGAAAGACTTTGCTAGCTCTTGCTGCTGCTTTAAATAATCTCAACTTATATAAGCAAATATTGCTTGCTCGCCCTATTGTGGCTTTGTCGAATAAAGATCTCGGTTTTTTGCCTGGTGATGCGAAAGAGAAAGTGGCTCCTTATATGCAACCATTGTTTGATAACTTGAATGTGATTAAAAGACAATTCTCTGCAAATTCAAGTGAAGTTAAACGTCTTGAAGATATGCAAAAGAGCGAACAACTGGTTATTGAAGCTCTTGCTTTTATTCGTGGTCGTAGCTTGAGCGAAACTTATTGTATTATTGACGAAGCTCAAAACTTAACACCTCATGAGGTTAAAACGATTATTACAAGAGCTGGTGAAGGTACTAAAATGATCTTTACTGGAGATATACAACAAATAGATCAACCGTATCTTGATAGCGAATCTAATGGGTTGGTGTATATGATTGATAAGATGAAACATCAGAATATTTTTGCTCACGTAAATCTGGTTAAAGGCGAACGAAGTGAATTAAGTGAATTGGCTAGTAACTTGATGTAAATGGTTAATATTCAAATGTTATACCTAAAGTAGGCAACAATGTACCACTCTTTTGTTCGATAGATTTCATGATATATCTTTGTTCGGATTGTGGTGCATTGGGGTTCTCTATCTCACCTGTACTTATTATTACATCTGGGCTTCTGAAGGTACTTTTAGATACGTTTTGTATATCTATGTAGAATCCTAGCATACACTTCTTATAATAGAATGATTTATCTACTCGTATATCGACTTGATAGAATGATGATGACCGGTATGTATTAAATAAACTATAATCATAATAGGGCTTTCCTTGTGCATCCCAAGCATTTACTAACGATGATTTATCGATATCATATGGTGTATAAGGAGAACCTCCTATATAGCTAAACTTCATACCAACACTCCAGTTGTTTTTGAAATTGTATGTGCCACTAGCATTGACTATAAACCGGTTATCCCAGGCCGATGCTATGTATTGGCTTTGTTTGTCGTTGCGATATTCGCTTCTGAAATAGGTGAAAGAAGATAGTATATTTAATTTATTGGCAATAAACCATCTTGCTAATACCTCTAAACCATACGACTGTCCTTGGGCTTGTGGGGTTAATAACTCATTGCCGATTACACCATAGTCATTGCCTTTGCACGCAAGCGGTATACCATCGACAACGGAGTAGGGGATGTGGTTGTATCGCTTATAAAAACCTTCTGCCGATATTTCTAATTTGTTCTCAAGATTCCAATTCAATCCTAAGCTTGTTTGTGTTACTCCTAAGTAGCGTAATGTCTTATTAGCGAATATTCCTGCTTCATTCTTGAATCCCAATGCCGTATATTGTGGCATCTGATAATAGAGACCTACATTGCCATTGACAGTTAACCCTTTGCTTACAATATATGATAATGATAATCGTGGAGAAAACTGTTTAGATAGTTGTCTCATTTTACTTGAGAAGTTATTGGCATCAGTCCTAAAACCAATGGATCCAGAGAATAATTCGTTTTTCGAAATGTAATTGACGGTTCCGAAAAATCCCCATTGTAGAATATTGATGTTTGTATTGTATATGAAATTCTTTTGATATTCATTGTTTATCCGTTGTAAACTGTTATTTGTAAAACGTCCTACTTCTAGATTTGCACCTACATTGATTGTCCAACTGTTTTGTGTGAACGTGTTCTCTATCCGTAATTTCGTTTCTTGTTCGATAGAGTTTATTTTCAAAATTAAATTGTCATCACTACTCTCATCATTGCCCAAGTATTTGGTGTTTCTATTATTCAGATAGTTATGACTAATAGCTAATGTTTGGGTGTTGTTGCCCGAGTAATGTCTATAAACAGCCCCGATAGTAAATGTCTCTTGCTGTATCTTAGGAAGATAACTCAAAATGTATTCTGCATCTTCGCCTGTTACTTTGGTGTTTAGACGCATATTGTCTATTCCTCCTATACCCAACAATGTTAATTCGTTGGTCGAATTGAAACGGGTTTTTACTTTAAACTGTGCATCTGTAAAGGTTGGTAGAAATGGTAGATTTAGTAAATCAAATAAAAACTGAAGATATGATTGGCGGAGAGATAAAAGATAGGTTGTCTTTTTTCCCAACGGTCCGTTTGAAGAAAGAGAAACTTCGGAAGCACCTAATGTTGCTTTTAGTGACTTTCTTTCTGTACTTCCTTCTCTTAATCGCATATCGACTACTGAACTGAGAGTATTGGCTCTATTGGCTGGAAATGCTCCCGATATGAAACTTACTTCGCGAATTAAATCTGCATTGATTATTCCTACTGGTCCGCCGGATGCTCCTTGAGTGCTAAAATGATTGATATTTGGTATTTCGATACCATCAACATAAAAGGTGTTTTCTGATGGAGAACCTCCACGTACTATTAAATCGTTTCTATATCCTGAAGGAGAAAAGGAAACACCGGGATAGAGTTGTACTATCCTTGAAATATCTCTGTTTGCTCCTGGGCTTTTTTCTATCTCTTGTAATCCAATGATACGTAGCCCTAGTGGTGTCTCGGTTGTTTTTCTAAATGTATTTGCTGTAATCGTTACTTCTGCTAAATCGGAGATGCTCTCTTCTAATTCAATGGTAATATTTAGATTATTATTTGATACTATGTAGTCGGGAGTTAATATGGTTTTGTATCCTATGGATGAGGCTTTTAACCGATATATTCCTGGCGAAATATTCTTGATCTCAAATTCTCCGTTTACATCAGTTGTTGAACCGATGCTTTGGCCGAATAATTGTACATTGATATAATCAATAGGTTTGCGTGATGATTTATTAATGACTTTGCCTTTTATTGAATATCTGTTTTGTGCTTGAACGGTAGTTGCAATACACAAAAAAATAGACATTAATATGATTAAGTTCCTCATAAGTTCAGTTAAGCATTTGTTTCATTCATCAATACGTACAAAAATATTAAATAATTATTGATAATATGTAATTTTAGGTACTTTTGTTGTGACGGACAAAATGGTTGTCAATAGATTAAAACATTATATTAAGTAGATCAATACTATTATGAAAAAGTTATTTTTATCCCTCGTGTTAGTTTTTACTTTTACTTCTCTTTATGCAGCCAAAGTAGATACTTTATATGTAAACAGCCCTTCGATGAATAAACAAATACAGGTTGTAGTGATAACACCTGAACTGCAGGAACAAAATAATGAATTCCCAACTTTATATTTATTGCATGGGTATTCGGGTAATGCGAAGAGCTGGATAGAATTAAAACCAAATTTGCCAGAGATTGTTGATGAGAAAGGAATGATAATTGTCTGTCCTGATGGTAAAAATAGCTGGTATTGGGATAGCCCTTTGAATGCGGACTATCAATATGAAACATTTATATCTAATGAATTAGTTGGATTTATTGATAATAATTATCCTACAATTAAGGATAAATCGGGAAGAGCCATTACTGGATTAAGCATGGGTGGGCATGGCGCTTTGTACAATGCCATGCGACATAAAGATGTATTTAGCACAGCTGGTAGCATGAGTGGTGGAGTTGATATTCGTCCTTTTCCTGAAAAATGGGAGATGTCAAAGCAACTGGGTAGCCGTGATGAGAATATGGAACTATGGAATAGTCATACAGTAATTAATCAACTAGATAGTATTCAATCGGGCGATTTGGCAATGATTATTGATTGTGGCGAAGATGATTTCTTTTTGGAAGTTAATAAGTCACTTCATGAGAAATTGTTAGAACGCAAGATTGATCATGATTTTATAACTCGCCCAGGTAGTCACAATGGTCCTTATTGGAATAATTCTATTGACTATCATATTTTGTTTTTTGATAAGTACTTTAAAAAGTAAGGAACAAAATAGATTTTAATTCAAAACAATAGCCTCTTAGACTAGATATTAATCAGTTTAAGAGGCTATTGTTTTATCGAAACCTTGAAGTGAGTCTATTTTGTTAATATGTGAGTTTAATACTAAAATTGGATGGATTTAACATTTGCTTTGCGTCTTTTTCATCAGTTGCCTCGTCTAATGAGTATGAATGTTTAATTTAATAGTCAATCTTATGAAAACGAATGTATTTTTTAAAACTTTAATTCTAACAAGTGTGATGATTCTTTCAGGTATAATGTCTTATGCAAGCAATAAAGACAACTTATTCTCTAATTCGAAAATTGTAGGTGGGATGTTGATTTCAAAAACAATTTATGCACAGAATGGTAATACGCTTAAAAATTATATGAAATATGAATATATCTATGACTCACAGGATAGGGTAGTAGAATATGACTGTTTCAAATGGGATTCATTCTCTGAGTCATGGCTAAATGATATTTGTGTGAAATATACTTATAAGAATAATACTACTACTGCCAATTATTATAAATGGGATTCTGAATCATTGAAATATATACTTATTCCAGATCTAACAATAACGATTAGTGATGATTTGAAGTAAAATGAATAAACGAGAGCTCCAAAGATTACAAAATAATCTTTGGAGCTCTCGTTTATAATAGTTTCTTGTTAACGGAAAGTAATTATCTCCTTTAATAAGATGAATTAATTTCCATCAATAAGCTCTATAACAGCTTTTAATAGTGTTTCTTGTATATTGCCAAATGGTAAGAAGTTAGCTAAATCACTGTTTTCAGCTATACTTACATTGGGGGTAAATGAACCAGATTGTCCTGTTTCGCCTTCACTGTTGGCCACATAACAAACAATTGGGCTAACGGACCATGAATAATATGGGTTGACATATTGTTCGGCTGCCATACCCCAACATGAAACAGAAGCTCCTACTAGTCCCCATCTCTTTAATGGAGAAAGACAGTTTAAGAATACACCTGTAACTGATGCAGATGTTTGTGAACTTGTTATAACGAATCCTTGGCTGATATTTAAATTGGATCCGCCAGATATTAGTTCTTGATTATAAGTCCAAGTGGCATCCTTATAGCTTTTCTCGCTATTGTAAGTTAGTGATGCATAATTGCTGCCTAATGCAGATGTTGGAGCAAATAGAGATGCTAACAAATGAGTACAATCAAAGTTACCTCCTTTATTGTATCGTAAATCTAATGCAAAATGAGTTACTCCTTCTTTATAAAAGTAGTTGGATATTTCTAGTAGTTCTTTGTTGTAAACATCAGGATCGCTTTCAGAACCGGCTATAAATTGATTATATACAAGATATCCTAATTTAATACCACTGGTAGTGTTGATAACTGAATAATAGTTGATGGGGTTTTCTGCAACTGAACGCATGGCGGACATCTCAATATTGGCTGACTCTTTTACTGTCCAAGAAGCACTAGTGGTATCAGTAGCAGGTATGGTCTCATATTCTCCTACTAACAAATCTAAAGCTTCGCCAGAACTGAGAAGCTTGGCTGCGTTGTTTTGAACGAGTATTTGGTTGTTGACTTGTGTAATCCAATCACCCCGTTTCAATCCAGCATCAGAAGCTGGTGAATTGGGTAGTGTATAGCTAACCAATGCATAATAGGCAGTATCATTGCTTGCACTTTTTTGCAGAATATAGTTAAAACCGTATGACGGAGGTGGTGTCTTATAAAAGGTATCAACTTTTGATAATGAATTATCTTCTGCTTTGTATAATATACTTTGAAGAAATGTTGTAGGAGCCGTAAAAAAGTTTAAATACTTACTTTCGGGAATCGTATAATTCCATAGATAGTTTTGACGCATAACGCTGTCTATCCATATATCTTTACCTGTTTGCTCGGCATACTCTGGCCAACGGTCTACACCGCAAGATGCGAAGTTAGAGGCTATCAACAATAAACAAATCGGTATGAAGATGAGTTTTCTGAGTTTCATTTTAAGAGGGTTTTGTAAAATGCAAATTTATAAAAACTTCGCTTATATACCATAATTGTGGTATAAAAATGGTGACTCTAATATATTGTGATAGTGTAGATAAAATCGTATTTTTGCAAGATGAATAATATAGCAGTTTTAATTTCGGGCGGAGTAGATAGCTCACTTGTAGTTCATCAATTATGTAAGCAAGGTTATAAGCCTTCTTTATTCTACATCAAAATAGGTATGGAAGGTGAAGATGATATGGGCTGTACGGCTGAGGAGGATATTGAGCTTTGTCAGGTAATTGCTCGCAAATATGGTCTATCTCTTGATATCGTTGACTTACATAATGAGTATTGGGATAGAGTAGTATCTTATGCTATTGATAAAGTTCGTTCGGGCGAAACACCTAATCCAGATGTAATGTGTAATAAACTCATTAAATTTGGATGTTTTGAAGAACGAGTAGGCAAGGATTTTGATTTTACTGCAACAGGACATTATGCCATGACCGAAGAGCATAATGGTAAAATATGGCTTGCTACTGCTAAAGATCCCTTAAAAGATCAAACTGACTTTCTGGCTCAGATTGATAACTTACAAGTGTCTAAATTGATGTTCCCTATTGGGCATCTTACAAAGACAGAAGTTCGTGAACTTGCATCTGAAGCTGGTTTGCCAACTGCTAAACGTAAAGATAGTCAGGGTATTTGTTTCTTAGGTAAAGTCAACTACAATGATTTTGTTCGTCGTTTTTTAGGTGATAAAGAGGGAAATATCGTAGAATTTGAAACTGGCAAGATTGTAGGTAAGCATAAAGGATACTGGTTTCATACTATCGGACAACGTAAAGGTTTAGGATTAAGCGGTGGTCCATGGTTTGTTGTTAAGAAAGATATTCAGGACAATGTTATATTTGTATCAAGAGGTTATGACGTGGCTACTCAGTATGGATATGAATTTAATATGCCTAATTTCCATTTTATAACTGATAACCCATGGTTAGACGTGATGGATAAACCCATTGATGTTACTTTCAAGATACGTCATACTCCCGAGTTCATAAAAGGCGTGTTAACTCCTTTTGAAAATGGATATAGCCTTGTTTCAAGCGAGAAGCTTCAAGGTATTGCTCCTGGTCAGTTTGGGGTAGTTTATGATAAGGATTCACGACTTTGCATCGGAAGTGGTGAGATTAGTCTTTAGATATAATATTCAGTTAAATCAACAATGCCTGCACGAATAGCATATTTTGTTGCTTCGTGCACATTGTTAACTCCTAATTTCCGAAAAATATTTTTGCGATGAGTATTTACTGTATGAAAACTAAGATATTTTTCGGCCGCTATTTCTTTAGTGGTTTTGCCTATCGATATTTCTTTTAATATTGCTTTTTCAGTAGGTGTTAACTTGTATTCATCAGTAGCTGAATTGTTTGATTGCTCAACTTTCGTAGATAAAAGAAGGTTTGTAATATAACTGCAGGTATACTTCTGTTTCTTCAGTGCCGAACGAATGGCCATCACAAATTCTTCATTCTTACTTTGCTTTGTGATAATTCCTATAACATCGCTTTTAAAATATACATAGTTTATAAATGATAGACTAAGCTCTTCTGATACCAATATCCAATAAGTTTCTTTAAATCGTTCTTTTAAGATAAGTAATTCATCTGGACTAGTGAAATCAAATAAAGTATAGTCTAGAAAGATGATTGATTGTGGATAGTTGATAAGCGAGTTTATTAAATTAGATTTATTCTCACATGATAGGATGTTCGATACTTCTAGATCCATAGAGTTAATAATGAAACTAATACCTGCTTTTGTTAAATCTTGATTATCAGCAACGATAAATGTATACATACGACTTATTTTTTGGACAGTAGTTAAATACAAAGATATAAAAAGGCGTGACATGTATTATCACATGCCACGCCATCCTAAAAAATAAATAACTTATGTTTTACCAAGAACGTCCTTTAAATACATCTGATTGATCAAGTGGAAGAAGATTGCCACTTAAAGTAAGTGTATTGGAATTAAAGTTCGGATTAACTGTAACAGTTGCATTGTTATTACCTTCAGTCAAGTTAATGAAAATTTGAGCTGAGATACCAATTCCTTGGATGCTGAAATTACAGTTTACATTACCTCTTTTATCCATATTCATTTGGAATCCCGAAACAGTACCATCTACTGTGATACCACCAATTCCATTAGGTCCAGGATAAGGTGTGTTAAATGCAATTTGAACAGTTCCTTTAGTTCCATTTACCATAACAAAGTTAGTATTTGATGTAACAAATGCATTTTGTCCGTTACGGAAAATTACTTGATTTGCTTCCAAAACAAATTCTTGAGCCTTTAGAGCTTGTATGGCTTCTTGATAGTATGCCATATTTTCAGCTTGATCTTGAGCTTTGATTTTTGCTCTTTCAGCTTCTCTTTGTTCTTTACGAGTTTCTTGTGCATACATCATTGTAGATGTGCTCATTAAAACTAATGCTAATAATGCAATAAACTTCTTCATGACTTTAATTTTTTTGTTTAGGTTTAATAAACGTTGTTCGTTTAAAAGCAAAACAACTGCTATAGAATATTGTTCACTCTTTTTTTATAATTTTATATCCAATAGCAGCAATTATTATACTCATCAACGGACTAATTAAGTTGAAGAAACAATAAGGTAAATATGTTAGGGTTGAAACGTTTAATATGGTAGCCTGTGTCATACCGCATGTGTTCCATGGAATAAGCACTGATGTGACTGTTACAGAGTCTTCTATAGTTCTACTTAAAAGCTTACCTTCGTATCCTTTCTTTTGATATATGTTATCAAATATATTACCCGTAAGGATAATACTTATATATTGATCGGCTGTTGTTAGGTTTAAAGTAATACCAGCGGCAACTGTTGATGCAACCAAGCTAACTGTTTTCTTCATGAATTTTAGGAATACTGATGTAATACTTCCAATCATTCCACTTGCTGTCATTGCTCCACCAAAACACATTGCACAAATAATCAGCCATATAGTGTTTAGCATTCCAGACATTCCCCTAGTAGCAATAAGTTCAGTCAATGTTGAATCTGGAGTATCAAGTTGTGTTGCTCCATAGAATGTCATCATAACACCTCGGAATAAACTTTTCGCTCCCGTTACAACCTCGCCACTTGAATTAGCAATTTCCTTTAATAAATCGGGTTGGAATATAAGAGCAAATATACCAGATAACAAAGCTGATATAAATAATGTAATAATTGAAGGCACTTTCTTAGCAATCAATATACCAGTAACAATTGGAACTATCAGTAGCCAAGGAGTAATATTAAATTTATTATATAGAGCAGTTGAGAATTCTGCAATGTCAGCACTATTGCTTCCTCCATAAAGTAAGCCAACAACAGTGAATATTATTAGCGTTATAATCATAGACGGAACAGTTGTAATCAACATATAACGAATATGTCTGAAAAGAGGAGTGTCAGTTACTGAAGCGGCCAGAACAGTAGTATCTGATAATGGTGACATTTTATCTCCAAAGTATGCACCTGAAATAATAGCACCTGCTATTATCCCATCATGAAAACCTTGTGCACGGCCTATTCCCATTAAAGCAATACCAATAGTAGCAATTGTTGTCCACGAACTTCCCGTCATTACTGATACAAGAGCACAGATTATACATGTAGAAGTTAGAAAGAAACTGGGATGTATAACCTTCATGCCGTAATAAATCAGAGTTGGAACTACACCGCTTACCATCCAAGCACCGCTAAGAGCGCCAATAATAAGTAATATAATAATAGCAGGAGTAACCCCTGAAATATTGTTGATAATAGCCAGTTCAATATCTTTCCATGCTGTTTTATAAAAAAGCATGCCAATAAATATACAGATAGCAGTAGCTGCCAATAGTGAAACTTGGCTACTACCACTTAATGCATCGCTGCCAAATGTGCGTATAGTAGCAAATAATAAACCTATTAATGATAGAACAGGTATTAACGATACAAAAGGTGTTGGCATTTTTTTCATATATTGCTTTTATTTGTCCAATAGTTACGTATAAATAATAGTCCAGTTAATATTAATGCTAGTGAAAGTCCTGTGTAAAATACAGAAATAAACTGTATAGGAATTAAGTCCCATTTGCGTATTGATGTGCCGAGACAAATCATAAATATCATTGTTAACCATCCTTTTAAGTCGAAAAACGACAAAGGATTGTATTTAACTGAACTTTTACTATTAATTCTTTTAGTATGTTTATGAAACTGCTGTTTAAAGATGAAATAAAAGAATATAAGAAAAACAAAAATGGCGAGGGCTATGTTCTGAAAGTCAAACTCTACTTTTTGATACCATAATGTAATTCCAATCCTGAACACATTAAAACCCGCTAGAATCCATAAGGTTCCAGCAAATAATAATAGTGTATTTTTATTTACTCCATATTTCATGATTAATTTTTGCATCATCGAAACTTCTTATATAAGTCTTTTCAAAGGAAGCCCTTTTTTTGTGAAATGTTTAGCGAAAAAGCCATCTTGAATTTGTATGAAAAATGACGGTAAATGCTTTTGCAGTATGACTAAAGTTGTACTAGCTCTTTCTTTAGAGTCAGTAATACTTTTTGTATCATCAAGCAACTTATTAATTCTCTTTGCTGCATCTTCGCCTTTTAAACTCTCAAATAGAGCTTTTTTAATATCAGCGATTACTAAATCAACATCTTGAAGTGTTGATGTGTTTGTAGTAGAATAATCTCCTAAAATATGGATATCTGTAATGATTGAAGCAAATGCGTTTGCGTATCCTCTTTGTACTCCACTTAATTGAAATCCTAGAATATTCGCAACAGTACCCATCGATTGTCTATTTCTTCTAGCTTGTTCTTTAATGATTTTGTTCCAAAAAGACTCTTCTTGTTGTTTAGTCCATTTGCGTTCATCAATTAATGATTGAAGTACTTTGCTACTTTTAGGATTCGAGTTAAATCCCCAATGAAAAAATACGCGGTGTCCGTACTTTCTCCAAGTGAAATCTTGATGAGGAGCATCACGTAAGCCCTCGAAATATCCTATGGGGAAATCTATATTTTGGTGAATGACTTTAATCAATTTATTGATGCTGTCACATCTTTCAAAAGGTAAAACAGAGTAAATATCTGCCTCATGACCGTTTTTTTGACCAGGATTGAGCGATTTAGAGTTAAGTTGTGTAATCGATAAAATGGATATTATCGTGATAAATAGTAATCGTATTGCCATTATTTGTATTTATAAAGTACAATACAAAGTTACTATCTTTTTTTATAATCGTTTTTTGTGAGTAGAATAATCTTCAGTAAAAGATATGAAAAAATGTCATATAGTTGCTTATGATAGGAATGTAGAAGCTATTTGATATTAGACAAGTAGATTTGCATACATTTTTTATATAAATGTATTCCCAATAACCCTATTTATTCTTAAAAGCTTAGCCTATTGAAATGTATTATAAAACTCTTCTCTTGTTATTAATTTGTTTTGCTTATTGAAGAACTCATATTTGCCATCTGCATGTTTGATTACTTTATATCCATTAGGATATTTCTCAGTTTCTAATACGATCTTCCCGTTTACAATTTCGGCACTCCAAAATGATTCCTCATCTTCTCCTAAAACAGTCCCAGTATAAGGCTTTCCATTATAGTAAACTGTTTTACTGTTTCTATTGTATTCGATTTGGCTCTTGTTTATGCTTTTGTTGTCGCAGTTAATGAGGAAAAAAGAACACAAAATATATAATATAAGATGTTTCATAATGATTATTCATTCAAAGTCATCAAGGATTACTAGTAAAATCATAGTATAAATACAATTATTGATGTTGAAATATGTTGTTGATTTTATGAATGTAGTAACTCCTTAATACTGTATATTATCGAAAAGAAAGGGCATAGATATTTTTATGAATGAACTATTCATAAATTCGTTAGAGGAATTAGACGCTAATATAGACGAGAATGCATTTCTCATATCCATTAGTATTTAATTAAGATTATCAAAAAGTAGTGTGTTTGATAAGAAGCGTGGTACTATTGAAAATCACCCAATCTGAGGCTCTGGACTGCCCATCTCCAAGTAAAAAACAATAGCCCACGCCAAAGGGTATATAATATTTCTAACGAATTTATATAACATTGACGTGAGCGTTCTTGTTTATTATCCCTAGAGATTGAAATTGTCCAGATTTCACAGATTACGGATAATATCTTAAACGCTCTTATGTAACTTATACTTTATATCACAAGATATGCAAATTTACAAAAAACATTTAATTGAACAAGAATATATTTCATTAAATAAGCTGTTGTATGGATTTAACAAATTAATCGATTTCTTGTTTTAATAATAAAGCATAAACTTCTTAATAAGAATATAAAGATAGCTTTCATTACTATAGTTAGAATAATGAGTAGGCTATTTTTAAAACGAACTATATTGTATTAAGCTTTTAAAGAATATGCTGATTATATTTATAATTTCTATATTATGAAGGCAATGAAGTATTAGATGTTCTGTACTCTAAAGGTGTCATTCCTGTATTCTTCTTAAAAAAACGGCTGAAATACTGAGGATAGTCAAAACCTAATTCATAGGCTATTTGACTAATAGACTTATCTTTTTCATACATTTTCTCTTTTGCTGCTTCTATAAGTTTTAATTGTATATGCTCTTGAGCGCTTTTACCTGTTTCTTTCTTTAATAAATCGCCTAGATAATTTGATGAAAGAAATAATTTATCAGCACAGTATTTTACTGTAGGTAGACCTTGAGATTGTGATAAGCCAGATTTTAGATAATCATTAATTAAGTTCTCAAAACGACTTAAAATATCATTGTTAACGTGACTTCGAGTAATGAATTGTCGATCATAATATCTTGTACAATAGTTTAAGAACAGTTCAATGTTCGACACAATTAGTTTTTGGCTATGTTTATCAATGCTATGTTTTAATTCTGACATAATGTTTTTAAAACATTCCAATATTGTCTGCCGTTCTTGCTCTGAAAGATGCAATGCTTCGTATACTTCATATGAGAAAAACGTGTAATCTTTCATTGAACGTGCTAAGCTAGTCCCACGAATCAAATCAGGATGAAACATCAATGCCCATCCTTTTGGCTTATGAGTTTGTCGGTTCTCAATTTTAATAATTTGATGTGGTGCCAAGAACACTAATGTACCTTCTTGATAATCATAATAGTTTCGGCCATATTTCATATCACCACATATTGTATCTTTTAGAAAAACAGTATAGAATCCATAACTGTATTCTTCCGGAAGACTTCCATGATGATTTAATTTAGAGAAATCTACAATAGTAATCAATGGGTGTAAGGTTTCAACTCCCATCTCTTTATTGCATTCGTCAATTGTATTGTATTTATAAATACCTTTCATCTTGATTATTTATAGTTTCTAGACAAATTTATATTATTTAGTCTATAATCAAATACACGATTGTTTGATTCAGTAATATGTATACAAGATACTGTAATTAGTATATTAATATAGTATTAATAATAATCTATTTTTGTAACGTTTAATGCTTTATTGACTCTACATGACCTATTGATGTTATGATTGTAAATAGTGTGATATATGATAATAAATTTATTTATACCATTATTATGCTAGAATCAATATAGAAATCGTCATTAATAAATCATATTTATAAAATATAATATTATTTTTGTTCAATTCCTATGATATTGTTATGACTGTCTTCAATGTTATTAGAGCGATTAGCGGTTAATCGATAAGTAATCACTATATAGTATAAAAACATAATTATGCAAATTCTAAAAAGAACGCGGTTGGTATTGGCTCTCCTTTTCTGGGCTCTTATAACACTTTTATTTTTTGATTTTACGGGTACACTTCATGCTTGGTTTGGTTGGATGGCTAAGATTCAATTTATTCCAGCTTTATTGGCAGTAAATACAGTTGTAATAATAGGTCTATTATTATTAACCCTACTATTTGGTAGAGTGTATTGCTCTATCATTTGTCCGCTTGGAGTGTTTCAAGATGCGATATCCAATGTTTCAGCTCGTTTTCATAAAAACCGTTTTCGTTTCTCTTTGCCTATTTCGTGGTTACGCTATACTGTGTTAGTACTTTTTGCAGTCGCTTTTATAGTAGGTATTGGTTCATTTGTAGCTTTGCTTGAACCTTATAGCATTTACGGTAGAATAGTTTCAAATCTATTTGCTCCAATATATCAATGGGGTAATAACCTTCTTGCCTTTGCTGCCGAAAGAATAGATAGCTATGCTTTTTATCAAACAGAAGTATGGATGCGTGGGATTGGAACATTTCTTATAGCATTGATTTCCTTAATCGTAATCTTTATATTGTCGTGGAAAGGTGGTAGAACTTATTGTAACACAATATGTCCTGTAGGCACATTGTTGGGGATGATATCAAAATTCTCTTTATTTAAAATACGTTTTCATGAAGATAAATGCAATCAATGTGGATTGTGCGAACGAAACTGTAAAGCATCTTGTATTGATAGTAAAGCCAGATCAATTGATCACTCTAGATGTGTTTCTTGTTTTAATTGCATTGGTAAATGCAAGCGTGATGCTATAAAATTCTCGGTATCATCTTATAAGAAGCCTCAAACCGTTGTTTCAAATAAAGTTGTCGAACCTGATCAAATAGAAAATGCACGTCGCAGTATGTTAACAATGACAGGTGCTTTGATAGCTACTTCTGCATTAAAGGCTCAAGAAGCTAAAGTAGATGGCGGCTTGGCATTTATTGAAGATAAAAAGATTCCTAAACGACAAACGCCAATAGCACCTCCTGGGGCCGAGAGCATTCGTAATTTTACTACTCGCTGTACTGCTTGCCAGTTGTGTGTATCAGTTTGCCCCAATCAAGTACTTCGTCCTTCATCAGATTTACTCACTTTTATGCAACCAGAAGTATCATACGAACGAGGTTATTGTCGTCCGGAGTGTACTATCTGTTCCGAGGTTTGTCCATCGGGCGCAATATTGACTATATCAAAAGCTGATAAATCATCAACACAAATCGGTCATGCCGTATGGATTAAAGACAATTGTGTCGTGTTAACAGATGGTGTGTCATGCGGAAACTGTGCTCGTCATTGTCCTGTTGGAGCTATTCAAATGATTGTGTTAGATCCGAATAGTCTTGAACAACAAGAAATACCTGTTGTCGATACAGAAAGATGTATTGGATGCGGTGCCTGTGAGAATCTTTGTCCTGCACGACCATTTAGTGCGATCTATGTAGAAGGGCATATGCAACATAAAACAGTTTAAAATCGAATCGTATGACTAAAGATAATAAAAATATAAGCCGACGCAATTTCTTGAAATTAATGGGTGGTGGTGCACTTGTTACTTCTACTGCTATGGTTGGTTGCAATTCTGCACATTCAGATAATAGAGGTGGATTAGCACTGGCCGAAGTTCCAACAGATAAAATGACATATCGTACTTCATCAGCTACCGGCGATGTTGTATCTGTATTAGGTTATGGTTGTATGCGTCTGCCAACTTTGCCGGGTAACAATAGAGAGATTGATCAAGAAATGGTCAATACGCTAACCGATTATGCTTTGGCGCATAGCGTAAACTATTTCGATACATCACCTGTTTATTGTCAAGGTCTTTCAGAAAGATCTACAGGTATCGCTTTAAGTCGTCATCCACGCGATAGTTATTATGTTGCTACAAAGTTGTCTAACTTCTCTCCAAATACATGGAGTCGAGAAGCGTCTATTAGAATGTATGATAACTCATTTAAAGAGTTGCAAGTAGATTATATCGATTATATGTTGCTTCATGCTATCGGACAAGGAGGTATGAAGAATCTGCATGCTCGTTATCTCGACAATGGAGTGCTAGATTTCTTATTAGAAGAAAGAGCAGCTGGACGTATTCGCAATTTAGGATTCTCTTATCATGGAGATATTGAGGTCTTTGATTATATGTTGTCTAAACAAGATGAGTACAAATGGGACTTTGTACAAATCCAACTCAATTATTTGGATTGGGAATATGCTAAAGAGGTAAATCCTGTAAATACAAATGCTGAATATCTCTATGCTGAGTTAGCTAAACGCGATATTCCGGTAGTAATCATGGAACCCTTGTTGGGCGGACGTTTAGCAAAACTCCCAGATTATTTGGTAAGTCGTTTAAAGCAGCAGAATCATGACGCTAGTGTTGCATCATGGGCATTTAGATATGCAGGAACATTCCCTAAAGTGCTTACTGTGCTTAGCGGAATGACTTACATGGAACATCTGCAAGAGAATATACGTACCTATTCGCCATTAGTAGACATCTCAGAAGAAGAGAATGATTTATTGATGAGTACAGCAAAGATGATGATAGAGTACCCGTTGATATCGTGTACAGCTTGTCAATACTGTATGCCTTGTCCTTATGGTATAGATATACCTTCAATCTTTCAACATTATAATCGCTGTGTATGCGAGAGTAATTATCCTGAAAGTAGTCAAGATGCCAATTATCGCAAATCGCGAAGAGCTTTCTTGATAGGTTATGACCGTATGGTACCAAAATTGCGTCAGGCTAACCATTGCATAGGTTGCAATCAATGTGTTCATCATTGTCCTCAAAATATCAAGATACCTCAAGAACTGATGAAGATAGATGATTATACAGAGAAACTAAAACAAGGAATATTATAAATTAATAGATTAGCAATGCATACTACCACATTAAAGCTTTATTCGTTGAGCTTCAATCAATCGAAGACATATCTATTGGCTACTGTATTTATAGTAGGCAATATGTTGTTACCACAAATCTGTCATTTAGTGCCGCAAGGAGGTTTTATCTTTTTGCCTATCTATTTCTTTACACTGATTGGTGCATACAAATATGGATGGCAAGTAGGGTTGATGACCGCGATACTATCACCTGTACTCAATCATATTATATTCGGCATGCCTCCAATGCCTGTATTGCCTGCTATTCTTACTAAATCTATATTTTTAGCTGTAGCTGCTAGTCTTGCTGCGCATCGCTTCAAAACCATCTCTTTAACCATCTTGACAGGAGTAATTTTGGCTTATCAAGTATTTGGTACTTTAGTTGAATGGGCTATACTAAAAGACTTTGTCATAGCTATCCAAGATTTCAGATTAGGCATACCCGGTATGTTAATTCAGATTTTCGGTGGTTATTTTATTATTAATAAGTTTATTCGCAAATAAGAACCACCCTTTAGGTTGATATAATAATCTCTATTAAGACTTTAAACAATGTATTTATAACATTTGTTACCAAGCATAGTCTTAATAGACGGCTATTATTGTATTATGCTTTCAATGAACAAAAGAATAAATATAGCTGGTGCGGTAGGAATGCTAGATGCAGTCTTGCAAAAACCGATATTGGAAACGGGACAGAAATGCCCACTCGTTATCTTGATGCATGGCATTATGATGCGTAAGGAGTTTGTCTTATTAAAGAAGATAGCCGAAAGGTTGCAGATGATAGGTATTGCTTCTATACGTTTTGATTTTAATGGTCATGGTCAGAGTGAAGGAGAATTTCAAGACATGACTGTACCGATTGAAATTGAAGATGCACACAAGGTATATCAATATGCCTCTACATTAGATTTTGTGTCTGATATCTCATTGATGGGCCATTCTCAAGGTGGAGTAGTTGCTAGTATGTTGGCGGGCGAACTAGGTGTTGATAAGATTAAATGTCTTATATTAATGGCTCCTGCTGCTGTTTTTAAAGATCAAGCCATCGAAGGAAATACACTCGGTGCAAAGTTCGATCCTGATAATATTCCGGAATATGTGATGGCGTATGGAAGAAAGATAGGGCATATGTATCTTAAAACAGCTCAAGCCTTACCTATATTCGAAACCGCAGCTAAATATGCCGGACCTGTATGTATAATACAAGGCAAAAAAGATGATTTAGTTCCTTATCATTATTCCGAGAAGTTTTATCAGATCTATAAGCATAGTGAACTACATTTGTTAGATAATGAAGTCCATCTATTTGGTTACGATATGGATTTGGCAATAAATATTGCAGTCGGTTTCTGCGATAAGACCTTAATAAAGTCCAACTCATCAAGTTGCATACTTTAATTATAATACATACTTTATGTTTATAATATTATAAACTATATATAATGAGAAAACCCTCTCCGATATAATATCGAAGAGGGTTTTTAAGTTTTCTGTCTAAGACAAGCTTACTATTATTCAGCAACTTCAGCAGCAGGTGCTTCTTCAGCAGCTGGAGCTTCTTCTGCAGGAGCTTCAGCAGCAACCTTAGCAGCTTCTTCAGCAGCTTTCTTTTCAGCAAGAGCTTTTGCTTTAGTTTCGTTGATTTTCTTTTCAGCTTCTAAACGAGCTTTAGCGTCAGCAGCTTTAGCTTCATCTTGTTTTGCTTTCAATGCAGCAAGACCTGCTTCTTTGTTATTCTTCCAAGCTTCGAATTTAGCTTCAGCTTCAGCTTCACCAAATGCGCCTTTAGTTACACCACCCAAAAGGTGTTTTTTCATGTAAACTCCTTCGTGAGAAAGAATGTTGCGAACAGTGTCTGTTGGTTGTGCACCTACTAGTACCCAGTGTAATGCACGTTCGAAATTCAAATCTACTGTAGCAGGATCGGTATTAGGGTTGTAAGTACCAATCTTCTCTGTAAATTTACCATCACGTGGTGCTCTGCTGTCTGCAATTACAATTGAATAAAACGCATAGCCTTTACGACCATGTCTTTGCAATCTGATTTTAGTTGCCATTTTAAATAAATGTTTTAATTATTGATTTGAATTAATGCTACTATCTCGTAATAGCGGCACAAAATTACTGCTTTTGTTTGATATGGCAAATTATATGGCTGATTATTTGATAGATGAGGGCTAAACTTTAGCTCATTTAAATATAACGATGGGCTTTCTATTAGTTTTTTTAATATATATTTTCACTTTAAAATAATTTGTGTTAAGTTTAGGCTATCGTGGTAAATTGCTATAACTGAATGATAAATTGAGTATTTACCAGATGATAACTGTTAACTATTATTGCGCTAGGTATATACATTCTACACGATAACTGTTAACTACTATCATATAGATTGCAGCTAAACAAAACAATAGAAGTGTATATATAAAACAGTATCATATGAAGCATATAATATTCTTTATATCGTTTTTGCTATGTATGTCTATCCACCTATTTGGACAAGTTACTCTCGAAGAATGTCGACTAAAGACAAAAGAAAACTATCCTCTAATAAGGCAATATGAGTTAATCGATATTGCCGAAGCATTTAATCTTGAAAATGCATCGAGAGGTTATATTCCTCAATTGTCGATGTCGGCAAAGGTTTCGTATCAAAACGAGGTAACAAGAATTCCGTTTGATATGCCTGGTGTCGATATGAAAGGAATGCCCAAAGGTCAGTACCAGGTGATGTTAGAATTGCAACAAACAATCTGGGATGGGGGAGCTATTCATTCTAAGAAGAAACTCACCGAAGCCTCTTCGCAAATAGATCGTGAGCAAGTGAGTGTTAATCTTTATGCCTTGAATGAAAGAGTCGATCAACTCTTTTTTGGAATACTATTGCTCAGCGAACAACTCATTCAGAACTCGCTTTATATTGATGATTTGCAAAATACGTTGAATCAAATCAATGCTTATATGCAAAACGGTATAGCCAACTCGGCCGATGTTGATGCTGTAAAGGTTGAATTGCTAAGTGCTGCTCAAAAACGTGTAGAATTAGAAGAAACTAAGCAGTCTTATATCCGCATGTTGTCTTTGTTTATGGGCGAAAGGCTGCAAAGCGATGTTACATTCTTAAAGCCTGTTGCAACACTGCCATCTATCAACAATATTGCTCGTCCTGAACTTCTTTGGTATGATGCGCAGAGTGCTCAACTGTATACGCAAGAGAAAAACTTACAAACAGGCTATATGCCTAAGTTCGGACTGTTTGTACAAGGTGCTTATGGCAATCCTGGACTTGATATGCTGAAAGGAGAGTCATCTCCATATTATATAGCCGGTGTACGTATGTCTTGGAACTTTGGTAGTCTATATACCTTGCGCAATGACAAGAGAATCATCGCAAATAATCTTTCTCGTGTAGCTACCAATCGCGATATCTTTCTATTTAATACCCGTCTTGAGGTAGCGCAACAAGATGGAACTATTGAGTCTATTCGTAAACAGATGAAAGATGATGACGAGATTATCAGACTACGAACTAATATTCGCAATGCAGCAGAGGCAAAGGTTGCTAATGGGGTTCTTACTGTAACAGAAATGCTTCGCGAAATTACTGCTGAGAACAATGCGAAACAGACTAAAGCAATTCACGAAATTCAACTATTGATGAATCTGTGGAAACTTAAATATACACTCAATGATTAACTATCACATAAATGAATGAACCTATGAAATCAATGCGTTTTATTATTCATATCTTTCTGTTTATCCTTGTCTTATCGTGCCAAAGTCCTTTAACTAAATACGATGCTACCGGTACATTCGAGACAACAGAAGTGTTGGTGTCGGCCGAAGCTAATGGTAAAATATTGACCTATAGTGTCGAAGAAGGAGATTATTTAAAACAAGGAGTTTGTGTGGGACTGATAGACACGCTTCAGCTTTATTTGAAAAAGGTACAGTTAGAGGCTAGTATGAAATCGGTATATGAGCAACGTCCTGATATAAAGAAGCAAGTAGCTGCATTGAAGGAGCAAATAGCTACTGCCGAACGAGATAAACAACGCTATGTGAATCTGTTTAATGCAGGTGCAGGCAATGAAAAACAGATGCAGGATGCCGAATCACAACTACAAGTTTTGCGCAATCAACTTACTGCTACTTACTCTTCACTGTCTAATAGTGATGAGAGTCTTACATGGCAAGGATCTTCTTTAGGTTTGCAAATAGCACAAGTAAATGATCAACTCAATAAATGCTACATATCATCGCCTATCAATGGTATTGTGCTTACCAATTATGCTGAGGCCGGTGAACTAGCTTCCATTGGGAAACCATTATTTAAAGTGGCTGATATGGATAAAATATATTTGCGCGCTTACATTACTTCCGATCAATTGGCCAATGTAGCGATTGGTACAAAAGCTACTGTATATGCTGACTATGGAAACAAGGAGAAAGCTTATCCGGGAGAAGTCATTTGGATATCTCAACAATCTGAGTTTACTCCAAAGACAATATTGACAAAAGATGAACGTGCCAACTTGGTCTACGCTATTAAGATAAAGGTAACGAATGATGGTGAGTTGAAAATCGGTATGTATGGGGGCGTAAAATGGGATTAGCACTCGATGTACAATCTATAAGCAAACGTT
The DNA here is from genome assembly GCA_947074345.1 of uncultured Bacteroides sp. Taxonomy (GTDB): domain Bacteria; phylum Bacteroidota; class Bacteroidia; order Bacteroidales; family Bacteroidaceae; genus Bacteroides. The sequence continues at coordinate 25,417 of CAMTPH010000029.1, forward strand.
ATGGCAAGGTTGAGGCACTCAGAGATGTTTCTTTCTCGGTGCAACCAGGCGAACTATTCGGCCTTATTGGACCCGATGGTGCAGGAAAGACTACGACCTTTCGTATTCTTACTACTTTGATATTGGCCGATAGTGGAACTGCATCTATTGGAGATATGGATGTAGTAAAAGACTATCGACAGATACGTAAGATAGTTGGTTATATGCCCGGACGCTTTTCTCTCTATCAAGATCTCACGGTAGAAGAGAATCTGAACTTCTTTGCTACATTATTTAAAACCACTATTAAAGAGAACTATGATCTGGTAAAAGATATCTATAGTCAGATAGAGCCGTTCAAAAACCGAAGAGCAGGTGCGTTATCAGGAGGGATGAAGCAAAAACTAGCTTTGAGTTGTGCCTTGATACATAAACCCGACATCTTGTTTCTTGATGAGCCAACTACCGGAGTAGATCCTGTATCGCGTAAGGAGTTTTGGGAAATGCTCAATAGATTGAAACAAGAGGGGATAACAATCATTGTTTCTACTCCGATAATGAGTGAAGCCAGTTTGTGCGATCGTATCGCATTTATCAATCATGGAGAGATACAAGGCATCGATACTCCGCAACGCATATTAAAGCGCTTTAGTGATATACTTTGTCCAACAGGCTTATCGCGCGAAGAGTTACATACGAGCGATGCTCCTGTCATTGTCGTTGATAAACTGTGTAAGATGTTCGGCTCATTTACAGCTGTCGACCACATATCTTTTGAAGTAAATAAAGGTGAGATATTTGGTTTCTTAGGAGCTAATGGAGCTGGTAAAACAACAGCTATGCGTATGTTGTGCGGTTTGAGCTTGCCTACATCAGGCAAAGCATCAGTTGGAGGATTTGATATATCTACTCAATCAGAAGATATTAAAAAGAATATCGGTTACATGAGTCAACGCTTTTCTTTATACGAAGACCTTAAAGTATGGGAAAACATACGTCTCTTTGGTGGCATATATGGTATGAAAGATGATGAGATAGCGCATAAAACAGATGAATTATTGAAACGTTTGGGGTTGGAAGGAGAGAAGAATACGTTAGTAAAGAGTTTACCTCTAGGTTGGAAACAACGATTAGCCTTCTCGGTAGCAATTTTTCATAATCCAAAGATTGTGTTCCTCGATGAACCAACGGGTGGAGTAGATCCATTGGCACGCAAGCAGTTCTGGGAATTGATTTATCAAACGGCCGATGAAGGGATGACGGTATTTGTTACGACTCACTATATGGATGAGGCTGAGTATTGTAATCGGATATCTATCATGGTGGACGGCAAGATAGAGGCACTAGATACACCCGATCGCTTAAAACAGGAATATCATGCCGCCAATATGGATGATGTGTTTCAGCAACTTGCACGAAAGGCAGTACGCAAAGATGATTAAAGTATGAAAGAGTTTTTTGCATTTATAAAGAAGGAGTTTTATCATATCCTAAGAGACAAGCGAACTATGCTTATTCTTTTAGGAATGCCTATTATGCAGATTATGATTTTCGGCTTTGCTATTACTACTGAGGTTACCAATGTTCATATAGCTATTCTCGATCCATCCGAAGATGTATTGACTCGACAAATCACAGATCGTGTAAATGCCAACGAGTATTTTGAAGTGAAATATGTGGTTAATTCACCTCAAGAGCTAACACAGCTCTTTAAAGAAGAGAAGATTGATCTTGCAATGGTGTTTGGTAGTCGTTTCTCTGATAATTTGTATAGTGGCAATGCCGGATTGCAATTGGTAGCCGACGCAACAGATCCAAATATGGCAACTATGCGAACAAACTATTTAATGGGTATCGTTGCCGGTGTACAGCAAGAATTCTTATCTACTGATACTACTATACCTGTATTGACACCCAATATTAAACTGCTCTTTAACCCACAGATGAAGAGTCAATATAATTTTGTGCCGGGAGTGATGGGACTTATCCTTATGTTGATATGCGCCATGATGACTTCTATATCTATCGTTCGCGAAAAGGAGATGGGTACAATGGAAGTCTTGCTTGTTTCACCTATTCGTCCTATCTTTATTATATTGGCTAAAGCAGTGCCTTACTTCATTCTTTCAATTATTAATCTAACTACAATATTGCTCTTGTCGGTATATGTTTTGAATGTAGCTATAGCAGGTAGCTTATTCTGGTTGATAGTTGTTTCATTGCTTTTCATCTTTGTTTCGTTGTCACTGGGTTTATTGATATCATGTATCACAAGAACACAAGTGGCAGCTATGCTCGGTTCAGGATTGGTATTGATGATGCCTACTATGCTTCTTTCGGGAATGATATTTCCTATTGAAAGTATGCCTATACCGTTACAAATATTTTCAGATATATTGCCGGCTCGATGGTATATTCAAGCAGTGCGTAGATTGATGATTCAGGGAGTTAATATAACCGAGGCGTTGAAAGAGGTGTATATTCTCGTTATCATGGCAGCGATATTGATAGTGATCAGTCTTAAAACCTTTAAAAATAGATTGGAATGATACTGAAATATTTATTAGAAAAGGAGTTTAAGCAATTAATGCGTAATGCTTTTTTGCCTCGTCTCATACTGATATTCCCTTGTATGATTATGTTGCTTATGCCTTGGGCAATGACTTTAGAGATTAAGAATGTATCACTTTGTGTTGTAGATAACGATCGTACCATCAGTTCTCGTAGGCTAATTGATAAAGTTACCGCTTCAGATTACTTTAGATTGATTAGCTTGCCCCATTCTTATCAAGAAGCAATAGAGGAGATAGATAGAGGTAATGCTAATATCATTATGGAGATACCAGCAAACTTTGAAAGTGATTATGTAAATGGTTCTACTGCTCAAATATTGATAGCGGCCAATGCGGTAGATGGAATGAAGGGAAGTATAGGTAGTTCATATCTATCAGACATTGTGCGAAACTTTGCTAGCGAAATAAAGGTTGGCAAGTCTATAGCACCGTCTATTGGGATTAAAGAGAGTACGCTAAATTTATTTAATCCCAATCTAAACTATAAAGTCTTTATGATACCTGCATTGATGGCAATGCTTCTTACTTTGATTTGTGGCTTCTTGCCTACATTAAACATAGTAGGAGAGAAGGAAGTGGGCACGATTGAACAAATCAACGTAAGCCCCATCAATAAGTTTACCTTTATTCTTGCAAAGTTATTGCCTTATTGGCTGATAGGATTTATCGTGCTTACCATCTGTTTTATCATTGCATGGATATTCTATGATATTACTCCAGTAGGCAATTTGGGGATAATCTATTTGTTTTCATTAATCTTTGTAGTAGCTATGTCGGGCATGGGACTTGTTATTTCGAATAACTCTGCTACTATCCAACAAGCTATGTTTGTAATGTGGTTTTTTATGCTAATACTTATCTTGATGTCAGGCTTATTCACTCCCATCAGTAGTATGCCTAAGTGGGCTCAAGTGATTACATATTTCAATCCTTTGAGATATCAAATGCAAATGATGCGAATGGTCTATCTCAAAGGAAGTGGATTGCTTGATTTATTGCCTCAGTTATTTGCACTGTTAATATTTGTGGTAGTGCTCAATAGTTGGGCAGTAATTAGTTATCGTAAACAGTCTTGATATGATTTTACGGTTGCGATTGCCCTGAAAGAAGTTTGTATTTAGTCATTCTTTCTTTCCATTTCTCGCGAGCAAGTTGTTGCATATCTACTACCGTGTCTTTCTCGTCAATGATCTCTAATCCAAGTATAGTCTCTACAACATCCTCCATAGTGATAATACCTTCAAATGATCCATATTCATTGACTACAGAAACGATGTGTTCCTTCTTTTCTAGCATCTTTTCCCAAGCAGAATAGACTGATTCATTTTCAGAAATAATCATAATAGAACGTTTGATGTCTGAAAGCCGAACGTTGAACTTATCTTCAGTAAGTAACTCTAAAACATCTTTCGTGAGTATATAGCCGGTGATAAACTCTTGATCTTTATGGTAAAGCGGTATGCGCGAATAGGGGCGAAACGATTTGTCAGTATAAAACTCTTTAACGGTTTCAGACTCTTGTGCTACTATTGTTACAATGCGCGGTGTCATAACCTCACTTATTTTTATGCTGTTCAGTTTAATTAAGTTCTGAATAACCAAACTCTCTTTCGATTCAAATATTCCTTCTTTAGTTCCCACGTCGACCATGGCAGATATCTCTTCACGTGATACTGAACATTCTTTGTTTTTGGATGTCAATAAACGAGTTATCAACTCCGAAAGCCAAACTAATGGATAGCAGATATATATCAATAGTTGAATGATTCTAGCAGAAGGCATTGCTATTAACCTCCAATAACTGGCACCAATGGTTTTAGGGATGATTTCGGAGAATACCAAGATTAAGATAGTTAACACTGCAGATATAACCCCAAAATAGGTTTCTCCATATATTTTTACTGCCTCTGCTCCTACACCGGCTGCACCAATCGTATGTGCAATGGTATTTAAAGATAATATGGCTGCGATAGGGCGGTCTATATTTGCTTTCAGTTTACCAAATGTAATAGCCGATTTAGCGCCTTCTTTCTCTTTCATCGCAATAAAAGACGAAGGTGTTGATAGCAATACTGCTTCGAGTATAGAGCAGAGAAATGATATGCTTAGGGCTATAAATAGATAAAATAATAATAATTCCATTTGTTGTTTAATTGAATAAGTAAGTATAATGTATTAAGATTGAATACATTATACTCTTATCACAAATGGTACTATCAAATAGTAAAACCTATTTTGTTTGCTTATATGATAATAGACGTTCTTGAAGACTTGTTGTTATTGGTTTATACTAGATAAATGTCATATTGCTCTTTGTTTTTGCAAGCATGCATTTATTTGTAGTTGAAACACCAATAGAGTCTCTTTGTTCGTTTTGATAACCAATATTAGGAAACGATATTTCAATCGACTAACTTAAAGCGCATGCGTAATATGCCGCGCTCTTCATTGAAATCGTAGCTGATTATTTTGAAATTGCTTATCTCTGATGTGTTATCTACATGAGCTCCAATACATGCGCAAGCATCATAATCGCCAACACGTACTATGCGAAGTGT
>CAMTPH010000030.1 GCA_947074345.1 uncultured Bacteroides sp.
TCTTAATTGATAAGCTTAAATACTTTAGGCTGTTTGTTATAGACAACCTTAAGCAGATAAATTCCCTTAGAAAGCTCTGTTAGTGGCATAGGTATTTCAACAATACCGGCCGAAAGATCAAATACATCATACGTTTTACGCAATTTGCCGGTTACATCATAAAGTTGAACCAAGACATCGCCAAATATTTGAGAACTATCAATTCTTAAAATACGCTCTACACCTTGTCCTACTATCATGACTGGTTCCATATGATCAGTATCAAAAATGGATGTTGCTCCACTATATACAAAGCTTACAGCTGGCGACCATTCAGTTTGTCCACCTGAATAATTAGCTCTAACGCGAGCATAATAAGTAGTGTGTTCTAAATCTCCATAATCAACTTCATAATTGAAGGCAGTAGTAGACATTGAAGTAGTGTTGCGGATTGGGAATGATTCATCTTTCGATAAATGCACTTGGAATCCTGTAGCATAAATATTCTCTGCCCATTTAATGACAATTGAATTATCAGTTACACTCGAACCATGTACAGGAGATGTAATTGTAGGAATTGCAGGATATTCTAACTTGGTAGTAAACGATGAAGTCTCTGTAACAATATCTATATTATCTACGGTTGTAAGAACTCTAGCATAATAAGTTGTAAGTGGCATCAATATACCAGAAGGTATCGTTACTGAGCCAGCATCAACTAAATCATTAGAGTAAACAAGATAGTTATTAGCAAAACTATTAAATGATGCCACTTCTATTCTATAACTGATATTACTTAAAGGAATCTGACGCCATGAGATTTCAGGAGATAATGATACATCTACAGCCCCTGATTCGGGAGATAATATCACAAAGCTTTCAGGTATAAAGCTACGAACTTCAGAAACACCATCGGTACAACCTGCTTTGTGAGATAATACACGCCAATAATAAGTCTTACTCGATTCAAACTTAGCTATTTGATCTGTGTTAAGTTCATTATTAGTAGTAACCTTACGACTATGGAAGGTATTGAATTGTGGATCTTCTGCTATTTCAACTGTATACCAACCGGCAGACACTGCATTCCATCTGAAAGTGAATGTACCAATTAAAGTAGCACCTATAGCAGGAGCGGTTAATGTTGTGGCTTCGGTTGTACCTTGTTCACTTGCCATAATGGTTGGTACATACTCGTTACCATATCTATCGAATACAGCAACAGCAAGAGTTGTGTTACTAAGATCTAGAGCAGCATCTAATTCAAATTGATTGGTGTAAGTAATGCCTTGCAAATAAGTCGAAACATTGAACGCATCATCCGAAGACATAGCACTATTAGGAATAGCATAGACAGAATAACGCACGTTAGCATCGCGTGTATCCCATTTAAGGGTTCCATTATCGAGTGTGATATTAGTAACAGCTCTTGTATCATCGGGCACACTCTTCCAATCAATTGCTGGTACCAATGCCTTTTCCCCAAACCAATATTGTTTCAAATAAGGCATTACACCTTTTACATTGTACAAATACTTAGTTGAATAGAATACACTACCCGGTGCACCATCAAGATTACTTTTTCTATTACGATCAATCTGTCTTCCTATTTCTTCGGGACCAAAACGTGTTTGAGGCGCATCAAGCATTTGGTTTTGCATAATGATTGCTCGCTCCATCGAAGAAAGATTCTCTAAGGAAACCATTTCATTCTCTAAATTAACAACCGTATCATCAGTCATCTGCATAGTATAGTCTGATGGATCAACAGCAGAGATAGAATGGCTAGCGTAGAAATGCTTTTTAAAACCAAAAGATAGTTCTGCCCACCAAGGACAAAGCACATCAAAGTCTTGCCCTGAAGAATAAGTTGTCCAATATAATTGTGGAGAGATGTAATCTACAGTACCCTCTTTTAACCAAGCAACAGGGTCACAATAAATCGATTCATAAGTATTTGCACCGGTTATACCCGTTGGCAATACGATACCCTCTTTTTGAGCTACAGAGTTGTTTGTAGTCCATATTCCAAAAGGAGAAACACCAAAGCGAACATATGGTTTCTTACCTTGAATCATATTATATACATCACCTATCAACTGATTGACATTTCTTCTTCGCCAATCACTCAAGGACATGCCTTCAGGACGATATAATCTTTGAGCTTCTATATCTAAATCAGTAGGAGTACCACTATACGAATAGAAATAGTCATCAAAAACAATACCATCAACATCATAGTTAGTTACGACCTCTTCAACAATATCGGTGATTCTTTGTCTTACTGCAGGTAAGCCAGGATTCATAATGGCATAATAACTGCTACCCGATACAGGATAAGTCATAATCCAATCAGGATTAGTTGCTCTATAGTCGCCTGCCTGACCATCCCAATAATTTGAAGCAGTAGAGAAACGATAAGGATTCATCCAAGCATGTACCTCAATACCTCTTTTATGAGCCTCCTCTACAACAAACTCCAATGGGTCATAACCAGGATCCATCCCTCTTGTCGCAACTAAATCACTAGACCAAGGTTCGTATGATGATTTATACATAGCATCGCATCTGCTACGAATCTGAAAGAAGATAGCATTAATATTAATAGAAGCAAGGTTATCTAATATACCTATCATCTGCTTCTTCTGCGCATTTATCAAAGGTTCATTACCAGTACTAGATATCTTTGAATTAGGCCAATCCAAAGACCACACTGTAGCCAACCAGGTAGCACGTATTTCTCTTTTAGGAGCTTGAGAATTAACATTAACTGTCAACAAGCAAGCAAGCAATAGCATATATACAGACTTCATAATCTTATTGTTGTTTTAAGAGTTCAGGCTCATTATATTTAGAATAATTTCGATTTCTTATGGTTGATAGCTATTCCATATATTTCGACACCAGCAATTACTGTTTCTACTTTATAAGAAGCTCCATCTTTATAGCAACGCATCACACCTGAATTTGTAGCAGAAGTAGGATCTGCTCTAAATCCAAAATACACAGAACCATCATCTGGATCTAAGGCCATTTGACAGATATCAATGTATTCGCCTGAAGTTCCTTCGCCATTAGAGACTAACTCCTTCACCAAGTAATTCTTGATTGTATTTTGCAACATCGCTTCACCTGCCGATTCGTTAGGCATGTCTGCCATAGGTATTGCATAAATACCAGGAGTAGCGCCAACACGAATAGCCAAGTAAATTACTTTATTGACTTCGTCGAGTACAAATGATTTTATGAATAATCCACCTGCTGTCATACCAGATGAAGGTACAGTAGTGCCTCCTATATCTGAATCCATAAAGCGGAATATACCTACACCATTGAATGTTTTAGGCCACCACCATACACCTGTAGAAGATTTAGCAAAACAAGCACCAATAGCCCCATAATCGTAACCAAATTTGTAATAACCCAAAGTTGAGTTCTGTACAAAATAGGCATACTTATCGGCGGTAGGATCTAATTGTAGATTTCTTTCATTTAAAGCCAATCTACGTATACCGGTATTTCTATCTGTATAGTAAAGTATCTTTTGAGTTTCATCAATGTAGCCATAGTGAGGATCATTGAATGCAGTACCACCATTGTTGGTCAACATATCTTCAACGATTAATCCATCTTTTGAAAGAACCGAAATCTTACCATCACCTAAGTTACCATCAATATCATTTACATAACCAATTTGTTTTCCTGCATCAATCACATAAAGCAAAGAGTCCGAGAAAAGTAAGTTATATGGATGTTGCCCAGACTTAACACCCAAGTCAAACGGATAAACCTTAACTTCGCTTGGTACATTCTTTGCTAACTTATAAGCTTGTATTGTACCTTCTTTCACTGCAAAATAGAGTGTTTTTACAGCTTCAGTATATCCTACAGGCACTTTCATTATACCCTCTTGCAATTTGCGGCCGCCAAGTTTTACTTGAACAGTTACAGTTTGCGAACCCACATTTTGAAATTTCACTTTCCCTGGATCCTCTTTAGTAGATAAAGTAATTATATCTCCATTCTCATCTAGCGTACCAGTTGGAAAAATCCATTCATATTCCAATGATTTATTATCAGGATTAGGAACTGTTACTGCAAAGCCCAAATAGGTTTTATTCACTTCACAGATATCATCCTCCATATCCTTAATGGCGATAGATGGAGTAATATCATTAATTAATATCTTGTAGCTCTTCATTCCCACATTTTCGAGAGTTAGAGTTACATTATATAAACCAGCTAATTCATATTTATGTACGGGAGAGGCTTCTGAAGTCACAGGAGATCCATCACCAAAATCCCATGTAAAGTTGCCTTGCAGAGAAGAAGTATTTGTAAATTGAATGGAAGAACCCACTAAATAATCTAACTTATAATAATCTCCGCTAACCTCATAATTGAAGTTCACCTTTTCGCTCGGCAATGTTTCGATAGTCAATTTATTCTCGATACAAGCATTAGCCAATACAGCGAGAGCAAAAAGCAATATATATTTGATGTTTTTCATATCCATTAATTTAAAGTTATTGTTTTAGACTCAGAAACACCCGTATTTCCATTTTTATCAATCACCTTAAAGCAAGCGTCCAATGTAAAGTTCTTCTCATAAGAAACTTTATAGATAGAGTTAGCAGCATCATATATCAAATCTTTAAATTCAATAGCATCATATTTGGCTTTAACTGCCGATTTAGAAGAGTCCTTAATCCAATATTCCCACGATTGCGAGTTATCATTGAAAGTAGAGTCAGTATAGCTCAACAATTCCTCTTCGTCCATTACTTCCATTGATAGAACTAGTTTTCGAAGATCCGAATATTTCGTTTTGGCTTCAAGTTCTGTGTATAGTTCGGCTTTAAATTCTGTAGCAAAGGTTGCAGGAAACAGACTGTTGAATTTCTCCATATCAAAGTCGGCCACATTGGTCCATGAAACAGGTTTCAACGAGTTGCTAGTAGGAAAAGAAGAGTTAAACAGATAGTTTCTCTTATCGTTATCCCAAAGAGACTCAGAGAATTCATATCCCACCTTCTTTTGATTGATATGAACAACTTCGCTTGAAGAGAAGCTTTTCACATACTCAGTAACTAAATTAGGACAAGATATAGACATCGCCTTATGTTCTTCTTCGCTATACCACACTTCCATACGATCAATTGGCACTCCTTCGGCATTGAAGAATTGAACAGTAAAAGGAACATTGTTACCTGCACTGATGGTAGTCGAAGATAACTCCCAATAGGTACTCGAGGTTTGTTGACCTGTAGTAACACGGTCTGCTAAGAAGTCATGTTTTTCGCAACCATACATGACCAAAATAAGACCAATCCAGAATATAAATTTATATTTATTCATATGTATATCGATTTGTTTCTATTAATTAATCATCTATGATTTCCATTGTTTACAGCCCATATCATTGGTTTCTTTAACCAATCAGGGTTTTTGAAGGCGCCAAGTTTTATCAGCTCATCTTTATTGTATTTCTCTTCAGCTTCAGGGTCATAATTTATACGTTGTATCCATACATCAGCCAATGAACCATCAGCATTGCGGTCTACACACCAATAAGGTTCGTATAGATTATAAGGACGCTTTAGAGTTGGGTAGATGATTACACCATCATAAGTAATGTTATTTTTGGAGTTACTATAGTTATAGCGACGCATATCCGTCCATATTTCAGGTTGCAGATACATACAAACATATTTCTGACGCATAACATGACCAATATCGAAACCACTTTCAGGTAAGTATGTGTTATTAGCTAAGTAGTTGTTTACGTAGCGAGTTAAACATTGAAAACGCTCTGCACTCTTATTAAACGCCTTAACTGTCCATTCACGTGCTCCTGTTTTATCTCCTTTCCAGTATAAAGCTTCTGCTTTAATCAGCATCAACTCTTCTGTCAACATCAATGGCACATAACCATCATTACTTGTATAAGGATTAAACGTCACATCAGTTGTTCCGATAGGGTTAGTACAGTATAGATCAGGATAATGAGTTTCTTTAGCCGATGCATCCATACCGATGTTATTCTCAAGGTAACGATAGATTGTTCTTCCATCAGCACCAGTTCTAGGTTTCATAAAAGCTTGCATACGTGGATCTTTGGCATATCCCCTAATAGGATTACTATTAGTCTCTATTCCCATCATATCTACTAAGAAAAACTTAGAAGGAATTGCTTTATCCAATTCATTGGCACGGCTTTCCCAACCATTAATAATTGGTTTTGCAGGCCCCCATGGAGAGTTCGCTTCCGATACACCACCATCAAATTTATACAATGGTTCTTCCCATTCATCAGTCAAAGCAGCATCTACAGCAGCAATGATTGCGTCGCAAGTAGCAGGCGTATTATCCCAGTTTGGCAGTTTACGTAGAAGAATTCTTGCCTTTAAAGCATAGGTAAACTGTCTCCATTTCTTTAAATCGCCAGCAAAGATTCTATCCATTGTTTTGGTAATGGTCAAATTCTTTGGATTGTCTGTTACGCTTGGATCATTATAAAGAGCAATCAAGTCATCAGCCTCTTGCAACATCCATGCATAAATATCTTCTTGACTATCGTAAGTAATCTTACTTGTATAGGCAGTAGAACGGGGCATATCACCAAAGACATCAGTAGTAAGTTGAGTAGACATCAAGTTGATTGTTCGTCCAATCAATGGGAAGTTAGTAAACCCTCTTTCTTCAGATGTTTGCAACATGCCTTTAAGATTCGTACCAATATCGAAATAGTGTCTACGCCATTGTGGGTGTCTATTCATTGATAAGAATTCCCAACCACCTTTGTAAGCGGTAGCATTAACTTGTGCTCTACTTGCCGTAGTCAATGCCTGAGCAAGATATATATTATATTCTGCATGGTCATAATTCGTTTGCGAAGCATAAAAAACCAATACAGGTAATATAAGATCGGGAGTAGCCACAGTAATATTATCAGGGCTTTCGTTTATATCGAAGTAATCGTCGCAACTAGTCATTGAGAAAGTTGCAATAAGAATAACGCAGAGTATATAATTAATTCTTTTCATACTGGTTCGTTTTAGAAGGTTGCATTAATAGATACATTAAAACTACGAGTACTTGGTATACTGAAGTTATCAACACCCATATTACCTGTACCACCTACAACTCCGGCATTCACTTGTGGATCACAACCATTGTATTTTGTTATTAAGAATAAGTTTCTTCCTGTCAAAGAGAGACGAAGAACATTAAAGATTGAGTTCTTTAACAGTGATGCAAAATCGTAGCTCAATGTTACATAGCTCAAACGCAAGTAAGAACCATCTTCAATAAAGTTAGATGTAATGCCACCAAACTTCTCTGTCAATACATTTTGTGTCAATATGATAGGAGTTTCATTTGCTTTATAAGTTCCATCAGCTTGTTCGACAACTCCGTTCACTACAACCTCACGATTTCTATATTTTTCGGTAAAGAGACTTTGACCATTGTTAAATAGAGATCTTTGAGTAACATTCAATACATCACCACCAGAACGGCCATCTAGCAAGAACGAAACTGCAAACTTCTTATACTGCAGCATAGAGGTCAAACCCATCAAGAATCTAGGTTCGCGGTCGGCAATGTAGTTACTCTTAGTAGGACTGATGATTGGGTAACCATTCTCATCGCAGATGATTTGTCCATCAGGAGATCTGCTATAGTCTTTACCGGTAATAGAAGTTGTAGACATTCCTAAGTAAGCGCTTGTAAAGGCATCACCAAACTGGTTACCTTGCATTTCAGCCTGACCTTCAGGAAGACCTTTTACCTTACCTCTATTCAAACCAAAGTTTAGGTTGGCATTCCATTTCCAAACTTTATTGTTCATTATCTCTTGACTAATTTGCATTTCCATCCCTTGGTTCTCAATATTACCTTCGTTGCGGATAGCAAGAATAGTACCTTGTGTTGGAGATACACGAACATACAAGATTTGGTTATCAACCTTTGTATTATAATATGCTAAGTCTATTTTAGTCTTTTCACTAAAGAAGCGTAAGTCCAAACCAATCTCCCACGATTTTGTCATCTCAGGATCTAGATTAACGGCGCGACTCTTCGTTGGGTCGGTAGCAAATCCTTGATCAGGGAATGTTGATTTCTGAACATATCTTTGGTCGAATGCGTAAGGCGAAGCATCTTTACCCACTTTAGCCCAGTTACCACGAAGTTTACCATAAGGGAATACATCACTCGACATTTTGAATAGTTCAGTAAAAATTAACCCCGCTGTAACAGAAGGATAGAAATAAGAACGAGTACTCAATGTTGAGGTGAAGTCTTGACGAGCTGTTCCACTCACATAAGCAATCCCTTTATAGTCAAATCTTAATTCTCCAAAATAGCCAAGCATACGTTTATGGCTATGAAGCAATGTTGTATTGCTTCCTTTTTCGGCAGCTGTTATATTTGATAAATTCGCAAAACCAAAGATTTGGAAACCATCACCACCTGTACCAACACTACGCGATTTTCTCTCTTTTAATTCGTAACCTGCCAATACGTGAATATTATAATTCTTAGCAAGGGTTACATCATAGTTAACCAAAGCCTGCAAAACCAACATTTGGCTTCTTCCTTGGCTAAAAGAGATTGAGCCAAATTGTGATTGATCATCAATCGTACCCGCAAAATCTTCTTTTAAGAAACGAGGAGCAGTAATGCTTTCGCTTTCCGAATTATTTTGATCCCAACTGAAACGACCTGCAACTTCTAAACCAGGAATTGGTTTCCACTGAATATTAGCAGAAAGCATATTGCGAGTTGAATTGTTTTCGCCTTGGTTCATGTATCGATTCCACAATGGGCTAACCGGAACAGCTAGTTTTTCAGTATCTGTTAATCCTTCCATTGGAAATATCCAATTTGGCATACCATTATTATTATAGTCATTAATGCTCAAATTGATGGGCCAATTGTAAACAGTAGAAGGAATGGTACCACCACCGCGCGATACAGTATTGATAACATTAGCAGAAAGTCCTATCTCAACAGTCTTACTAACCTTATAAGAACCCTTCAACATTAAATTCATTCTATTTTGGTAGTCATCATATACAATACCATCGGCCATTGAGTAAGCCAACGAACCATATCCGATAAACTTTTCGGTACCACCAGAAGCACTCATATCGTATTTTTGAGTAAAACCATGGTCAAAATAGGCACCTATATTATCATAGGTAGTTTCTCCTTCTTCAATCATTGGTCCCCAACCATTTACCACATTGGTAGCAGTAAACACACCGCGCGAACCAGGAAGATATGTACTTTGTATCTTAGGCAAACGGAACGCTGTATTGATTTCAGCACTCGCATTCGCATTAACGATTAGTTTTCCTGCTTGACCTCTCTTAGTAGTAATCAAGATTACACCATTAGAAGCCTCTTGTCCGTAAAGAGCCGATGCAGCAGCACCTTTTAAGAAAGTAGTAGACTCAATATCGGATGGATTAATTTGAGATGCAATAGATGCTCCCGATACAGGCATACCATCGATAACAAGCAATGGCTGATTATCCATTACATTATTAATAGATGAGATACCACGAATCAGAATTTGTGAAGATGCATTTGGTGACCCCCCAGAAGAAGTTACGCTCAAACCAGACACCTTACCTTGCAACGAACTCACAAAGTTTGTGTTCGCACCGCCCATTAACTCGTCTGAATCAAGACTTTGGACAGCAAAATTCAATTTCTTCTTTTCTGTTTTAATCCCCATGGCAGTTACCACAACTTCATCAACTAAGATAGAAGAAGACTTCATTACAACATTAATTGCAGATCTACCATTAATGGGTACCTCTTGAGTTTCCATACCTACGTACGAGAAAATCAGGACACCCTTACTGGGAGCTGTAATTGAATATTTACCGTCTAAATTGGTTATTGCTCCCAAAGCGGGATCTCCTTTTACAACTATCGATGCACCAATAACTGGCTCATTATCTTCGGATGAAGTAACGATCCCCGTCACAGTCTGTTGAGCAAATATCGAAATAGCCCAAAAGGAAAAAAGCAGAATAAACAACTGTTTTTTCATAATATGTTTTTATTAATTGATTTATCCTTATCAATATAAATATCAACATCTTATTACTCTCCCTAATAAAGATTTTGGTTGTTACGAACAAAAGCAATAATTAAAGAAGCAATATAAAATGCTATATTTAATAATGTTTCATGGACATATATTTAAATGTTTTAACATTAAACATTCTAAACAGTGATTCAAGAAGGAATAATAAAGAGGTGTACCTCTAAATTTATTATTTTAAAAAGAAATGTATGTTCACACAAGGCGTATAGTGGAACTGATTAAGAATGAAGCTATTTATTAATATAAAATAGCCCTTTGTACCGTTTCAATCAAAGAGACATAGAAGCCAAAGTCAACAAATCATTGCAAAATCATCATTATATCTCTATAACAAAGATAATTATTTTTTTGTTTGTTAGAACATTTATTTAATCTATTTTGATTTTATATTCACTTTTTTACTATTTTAAACACTTAAACTCATACAACACGTGTTATATACATATTTTAACACGAGCCAATACATTAAAAAAGCAAAGTGTAAGCATTAAAGCCTATATACATATAAGACAGACTCTAAAAAATATCATATTGTAAGCGTAAAAAGAATGATTAATCTTCGATATGCAACGAATGAAAATCTACCAACCCATCCATCAAAGATTCAGCAATCACATCAATATCAACTCCAAAGCCTCTTCCTACTTCGCGAAGTAGATCAGAATAAGCACAAGCTACAGAACCCACAAAACGTATTGGATAATTCTTATAATCGTACTGGCTAACACTGCGAACAAAGAAACTCTTTAGATTATTGACAATTAAAGTATGAACATAATCATTATCAAGATAATCAGATAAAAAGTAAGAGACGGTTGACAAGAAACGATTGGGGAAAGGCAGATCATAAACCGATTCCATTACATCATCGGGAGTGATACGAAACTTTTCGTAGAAATCGGTAATGATATGTTTAGGAGCCAAACCCTTCAACACATCCGAAAGAAAATAACGGCCCAATACAGCGCCACTACCTTCATCGCCTAAGATATAACCGGCTGCCTTTACATTCTTAACGATAATCTTACCGTTGTAAAAGCAAGAGTTAGATCCTGTACCCAAGATACAAGCAATACCCGAATCGGATTTGAAAAGACTTCTAGCCGCTGCCAAAAGGTCACTTTCTACTTGTATGGGTGTTTTAAACTGAGCGACAAGTGAAGCTCCTACAATATTTTTCTTTTCGTAGTTTCCACAGCCCGCTCCATAATAATAGACCTGTTCTAACTTCTTTTTGAAGAAAATCTCAGGCAATCCCAAGCGTACAGAACGACTAATCTCCTTTCTAGTTTGAAAGTAGGGATTAATTCCTTCGGTAAACACACGTTGCACTACACGATCATCTTCTACAAGAGCCCACTCTGTGCGAGTAGAGCCACTTTCTGCAATAAGTTTCATAGGGCTAAAATTATATTTATTGACAAATATAATATTCTTATTTAAATTCATAACCATATTTAAACACTTTTTAATACTTAACTGCAAAAGTGAACAATTTTGAAGCGTATTAAATGAGGGAATAGCGATTGGCAAAAAATAAATTGAAAAAAGCGTTTTACAAGTTGCGCAACAAACACATAACACGCTAATAATAGGATACTTATACAGTAGAACAACATAATTAAATCAGTAAATCAATAATATCAGGTAAAAGAACATCCGGATGTTTTGCATCACAACACCCGGATGTTTTATACCACAACATGGGGGTGTTGTATATCAAAACATCCCCATGTTGTGATACATAGATCTATTAATATACCACGCGAAACAAGTTAAAGCGCATTAATAGATGTAGTAAAACAAGATATTAAACAATGAAACAAAGCGCCTTCATTCAATAATTGCAAATTATTGAATATATTTCTTAATTTCATTAAAATACTGTTTCTAATTTAAAATTATTACTTATCTTTGTTTAACTCCTTAAACCGAGGATTATACTAATGAAATATTAAAAAACCCATCATATTATTCAAGATTCTTCCTTCTTTGCATATACTCACAACAAAGAGTTACTTATGGAACTTTGAAAATATGTATTTCTATGACATCGTTGAGAATTGGCTAATACATTATATATAAATAAGCACATTATATGAGTCCGATTTCTATCATTGTTACTATGTTGGCATATTTTGCTATGCTATTTACTATCTCTTACATTGCAGGAAAGAAAGCCGACAATGCAGGTTTCTTTATAGGCAATCGAAAGCAGCCATGGTACATTGTGGCCTTTGCCATGATTGGCGCCAGCATATCTGGTGTTACCTATGTATCTGTGCCGGGCATGGTAGCATCTAGCGGATTCTCATATCTACAAATGGTTCTTGGTTTTGTTGTTGGACAATTTGTCATCGCATTCTTATTGGTACCTCTATTCTATAAAATGAATTTGGTATCTATTTACGAATACCTCAACGATCGCTTTGGTTTCTCATCTTATCGCACCGGAGCGTGGTTCTTCTTTATCTCAAAAATGTTGGGTGCATCGGTACGTCTTTTTCTTGTGTGCCTTACTTTACAATTGCTTGTATTCGAACCTTACCACCTACCGTTCATCTTAAACGTAATTATTACAGTAGCCATTGTATGGCTATATACATTCAAAGGTGGTGTAAAGTCATTGATATGGACCGATACACTCAAAACCACTTGCTTGGTTGTCTCGGTAGCGTTGTGCATCCATTTTATTGCTTCACGTTTAAACCTAGGGGCTATAGACACTATTCGCACTATCAACGACAACGATTTCTCTCGCATGTTCTTCTTTGACGATGTCAATGATAAGCGGTATTTCTTTAAACAGTTCTTTGCCGGTGTATTTACAGTTATAGCAATGACCGGATTGGATCAAGATATGATGCAACGTAACTTGAGTTGCAAGAATTTCAAAGATTCACAGAAGAACATGATTACGAGTGGCATTTTGCAATTTGTTATCATCTTGATGTTCTTAATGCTGGGCGTTTTACTCTATGTATTTGCTATGAGCGAAGGAATAGACTCGCCTGCTAAAACCGACGAATTATTCCCACTAATAGCAACAGGAGATTATTTCCCAATGATTGTTGGTATCCTATTTATCATTGGGTTAACGGCAGCGGCTTATTCGGCTGGTGGATCGGCATTAACTTCGCTTACAACCTCTTTTACGATTGATATATTGGAGGCTAAAGATAAATCTGAAGAGGAATTGAAAAAGATACGTGGCAAGGTGCATATTGGTATGGCCTTTACAATGGCTGCTACCATCTTTATATTCGATTTATTGAATAACACGAGTGTGATTGATGCCGTATACATTCTAGCCAGCTACACTTATGGCCCTATCTTAGGATTATTCGCTTTTGGCATCTTTACGAAGTGGCAAGTGCGCGATAGATATATCCCACTAGTTGCAATCTTGTCTCCTCTATTGTGCTTCATCTTACAAAAGAACTCTGAACGCTGGTTTGGTGGATATCAGTTCAGCTATGAACTATTGATATTCAATGCGATATTCACTTTTGCCGGACTATGCATTCTGATAAAACGTAGTAATACAAAAACGATAGCTGCATGATAGTGCGTAGATACATATTATCAATTGCTTTGTTATTGTGTTGTGTTTTATCGAATGCACAACACCAAGAACCGTTTTGGTTTGCTCTGCTTACCGATTTGCATGTAACACACAAAGGTACTGCTCTTGAAGATTTGGAAAACTCTGTACAACAAATCAATCTATCTCCAAGAGTAGAATTCGTATTGGTTACGGGCGATATTACCGAAGAGGGCGACTATGAGTCTTTGGCTAAAGCAAAAACCGCCTTAGACAAGCTGAATGTAAAGTATTATATCGTTCCGGGCAATCACGAAACAAAATGGAGTGAGAGTGGTGCTACTGATTTTGATAAAATCTTTGGCAACAGCAACTTCAGCTTTGAACATAAAGGATATCTATTTCTTGGCTTTAACTCGGGTCCACTAATGCGAATGGCAGATGGACATGTTGCGCCTCAAGATATTATATGGCTCGAAAATAACCTAAAGAAAGCGGGCAAGAACAAACCGGTATTTATAGCTACCCACTACCCTATGCAACAAAAAGATGTTGATAACTGGTATGAGGTAATCGATGCTGTTTATCCATATCGTATCTGTTCGTTCTTAGGTGGACATTATCATAAAAACCTATTGTTAGATTATGATGGTATACCCGGAGTATTGTGCCGTTCTAACCTAAGAGCTAAAGAGGCACTAGGTGGATATAGCTTGTTTGAGGTTACCAATGATTCGATTCATATCTTTGAGAATAAGATAAAAGGAAAACCTGAGAAGTGGAATTCTGTTTGCATCAATCGTAAATCAACAGATACATCGACCGAAAGAATTCAATATCCCGATTTCTCGGTCAATCAATTCTATCCGGAAGTTGATGCGAAGTGGCTTCTTAAAACCGGAGTTGGTATTTATGCCTCGCCTATCGTTAACGACAAACGTGTATTTATCGGCGACGATTTGGGTTACCTAACAGCCTATCGACTAAAAGATGGTAAGAAACAATGGTCTTACAAAGCGGGCAATCGTATTGTAGGTACACCAGCCATCGAAGATGGAATAATCGTATTTGGTTCGGCAGACCATGCCATCTATGGAGTAAAAGCACGCAATGGTAAACGTTTGTGGAAAGTGAACACAAATGGCGCCGTATTGGGAGCTGCTACGATCAGCCAAGGCATTGCTTATATTGGCGGTAGCGATGGCGAGTTTAGAGCAATCAATATACATACCGGAAAAGTGATATGGACTTACACCGGCATTAAAGGATATATCGAGACTAAACCTTTGATAGAAGGGAATGCTGTTATATTTGGTGCTTGGGATAATACCCTTTATGCACTCAATAAAATAACGGGCAAAGAGATTTGGAAATGGAAAGGAGAGAAAGAGCGGATGCACTATTCACCTGCTGCTGTTTGGCCATTAGCTGCTCACGATAAAGTTTTTATCACCGACCCCGAACGTGCAATGACTGCCATTGATATGAATACAGGCAAAACGGTATGGCGCACGTATCAATCAAAGGTACGCGAAACAATGGGTATGTCTGAAGATAAATCGCGTATCTACAGCAAGACTATGAACGATAGCATCGTTTGCTTTGCGACCGAAGGCGATACTCCCAAACAATTATGGGCAAGCAACGTAGGCTTTGGTTACGAACATGCCCCTTCTATGCAAATAGAAAAAGAGGGCGTGATGATAGGAAGTACTAAAAACGGATTGATATTTGCCCTTCATCCATTGACGGGTGGTATTATCTGGAAACATAAAGTAGGCAACTCGCTCATCAACACCGTTGATGTGCTGCCTCATCAAGAGATTGTATTCACTACTTCGGGTGGCATTGTTGGCCTCTTGAAGTACAAAAAGTAAAACGAAATAATAACCTAATTAAAATAGAAAGTATGAAAGCACTTATCAATTGTTTTATTCCTTACGCTAATGCTTCTCAAGCCGAGCAAACTATTAAAGGTCTTAAAGCTACAGGCCTAGTAGATACTATATATCTTTTATCTAAAGATGCTATCGATGAGTTGCCTGAAGGATGTAAAGAGCTACGCATCACGAACCTTAATGCTTCGAAAACAATACAAGATATTGCTGAACATGCAACTACTCCATACACATTGCTATATACTAAATATAGTACGCTTAAACTGGGTATGTTTGCTTTGGATAGAATGATTCAAATTGCAGACGATACACTTGCCGGTATGGTTTATGCCGACCATTACAAAGTGATTGATGGAGTACAAAAACAAGCTCCTGTCATTGATTATCAATCGGGCAGTCTTCGCGATGATTTCGATTTTGGATCGGTACTGCTATTTACAACCAGTTACATGAAAGAGTCTGCGCTACGTATGATTATTGATTATGAAGCAGCTGGACTGTATGATTTAAGATTGAAGATATCGCAAATCTATGACATCATTCACATCAACGAATATCTATATACTGAGATTGAAGATGATACACGTAAGAGTGGTGAAAAGATATTTGACTATGTAGACCCTAAGAACCGTAGCGTACAGATTGAGATGGAAAAGGCTTGTACCGATCATCTCGAAGACATTGACGGATATCTAGCACCTTCATTCGAGAAGATCGAGTTCGAAGCTACTCACTTCGAATATGAAGCATCTGTGATTATTCCTGTTCGCAATAGAATACGTACCATCCGCGATGCAATCGAGTCTGTGCTTAAACAGAAAACGAATTTCAAATTCAACTTGATTATCATCGATAACCACTCTACTGATGGTACAACAGAGGCTATCGATGAATTCAAATCGGATGAAAGATTGGTGCACATCATACCTGAACGCGATGATTTAGGCATTGGCGGCTGTTGGAATGTAGGTGTTCATAACGAAAAGTGCGGCAAGTTTGCTGTTCAACTAGATAGCGACGATGTTTACAAGGACGAAAATACACTGCAAATCATGGTGAATGCTTTCTATGAGCAAAACTGCGCTATGGTGGTAGGTACTTATATGATGACAGACTTTGACATGAATATGATTCCTCCCGGCATCATCGACCACAAAGAGTGGACTCCCGAAAATGGACGTAACAATGCTCTTCGCATCAATGGTCTTGGCGCACCTCGTGCTTTCTATACACCGGTACTCCGCAAAATCAATGTGCCTAATACCAGCTACGGCGAAGACTATGCATTGGGACTTCGTTTCTCTCGCCATTATCAGATAGGTCGTGTATATGAGGTTGTTTATCTATGCCGTCGTTGGGATGATAATTCAGATGCATCGCTCGATATCGTGAAGATGAATAACCACAACTTATACAAAGACCGCATCCGTACTTGGGAGCTTGAAGCTCGTATAAATATGAATTATATCAATCAAGAAGATGAAGATGAAGAATTCGATCCAACAATTAATTGATGAGCAACTTCAACGTTGGGAGTTGGCTCGGTCAAACTATGAAGCGCTAAAGAGTGTTCGCACCAAAGAGCTTAGTGTGGATGGACATACATACAAGGTACAGTTCAATCCTGGACGAATTGTTTCATCGGCTGCTAAAGTTGATAAACAATCGATAAAGGAGAGAAAGTGCTTCTTATGTACGGCCAATCTGCCACCACAGCAAAGCGGACTGCCTTTTAACAACCAATATCAGATATTGGTAAATCCGTTTCCTATTTTTCCAAAGCATCTTACCGTGCCAGACACCAACCATGTCAATCAATTAATACTGGAACGTTTTGATGATATGCTCGATTTGGCCGAGGTAGCATCAGACTATGTTATCTTCTATAATGGTCCGAAGTGTGGAGCTTCTGCTCCCGACCATGCTCACTTTCAAGCAGGCAACAAAGGTTTCTTGACTATTGAGGCTGAACTGAAGAATAACAAAGGAGAGGTTATCATCGAGGAGCCAAATGCTATTCTTTATAAATTGAATGATAATCATCGAACTGGATTGATTATCGAATCAGCAGATAAAGAGAAGACAATAGAGCTTTTTGAGAAGGTATATCATGCATTGGAGAAAGGTAATGACGATACCGAACCAATGATGAACCTGCTCACTTGGAAAGAGAACGATAAATGGGTGGTTTGTATTTTTCCTCGTGCCAAACATAGACCTTCTTGTTATGAGGCCGAAGGAGAAAAGAAGTTATTGATTAGCCCTGCTTCTGTTGATATGGGTGGTGTATTTATTACGCCAGTCGAGGAGGATTTTAAGAAGATAACTGCCAAAGACATTAAAACGATTTTAGAAGAGGTGTGTCTATCACCCAAGAAATGCAAGGAGTTAATTAAACGTATCAAAGCATAATCATGAAAGAGCCTTATATACAAGTTGGTATTATCAGCGAACCTACTATTAAGTTCACACTGCTAACACCCTATCTACTACAAAACAAGGAGATAAGCGGACAACAAGAGGTGGAACTTAAGGAGGGACAAATCTATTGGCAAGAGAAGTTCTACAAAGAACTGTGCTTCGAACCGATAAACGAAGATACTGATGCATTCGAACTAAACGATGTAACGATTGGTATCAACTTCCATTGGGAGCGAAAAGAGGATCAACGCTTCTTGGGCAAACTGAAAATCATTGCTGATGGTAATAAGTTAGTTGGTATCAATATGATTCGCCTAGAAGATTACTTGACTTGTGTTATTTCTTCTGAGATGAGTGCTACTGCATCGCTCGAATTATTGAAAGCGCATGCGGTAATATCACGCAGTTGGTTGTTGGCTCAAATACAAAAGAATAAGGACATTATCAGCAAAGATACTCTTTATACAGCTCACAACGAATCTGCTGATGAACTGATAAAGTGGTACGATAGAGAGGACCATACACTATTTGATGTATGTGCCGACGACCATTGTCAACGATATCAAGGCATAACAAGAGCCTCAACCGAAATCGTTAAGCAAGCAATAGGTGCCACTCGTGGAGAGGTACTTATGTATGATGATGCAATCTGCGATGCACGCTACTCTAAATGTTGTGGCGGTGCACTCGAAGAGTTTGAGTATTGTTGGGAGGATATTCATTATCCATACTTAGCAAAACGTAGAGATAGTGAAACAGAACTCACCTTACCCGACTTACAACAAGAGTCAATAGCCGATGATTGGATTCAATCATCACCCGACGCATTCTGCAATACGAAGGATAAAGAGATTCTTGGTCAGGTACTGAATAATTACGATCAAGAGACTACCGACTTCTATCGTTGGACAGTCAGCTATACACAACAAGAGATTGCCGAACTAATCAAACATCGCTCCGGTATTGATTTTGGAGCCATCAAAGATTTAACACCAATAGCAAGAGGTACTTCGGGTAGATTGTGGAAGTTGAAAATCACAGGAACGAAACGAAGCCTCATCATTGGCAAAGAACTTGAGATTAGAAGAACCTTATCAGCTTCGCACCTTTACAGTTCGGCTTTTGTCGTTTCTAAAGAGTATGGCGAAGATAAAGAAACGCCAACAAGCTTTACACTAAATGGAGCCGGTTGGGGACATGGAGTTGGTCTTTGCCAAATAGGTGCCGCTGTTATGGGACAGCAAGGCTACAACTATCAGCAGATATTACTGCATTACTATACCGATGCCAATATTAAACCTTTGTACCAATAAATAAAACGAAACATCAATATGATTAACACGATTAAGAAAGTGAATCCGTGGGCATGGATTCCCACATTATACTTTGCACAAGGGTTACCCTATGTGGCGGTAATGACTATTTCGGTTATTATGTACAAACGCTTGGGTATCTCAAATACAGATATTGCGCTATACACAGGATGGCTTTATCTGCCTTGGGTTATCAAACCCTTCTGGAGTCCATTCATAGACATATTAAAAACAAAACGTTGGTGGACTGTAACCATGCAGTTTATCTTGGCTTTTGCTTTGGCAGCCATTGCATTTTCCATACCTACCTCCTTCTTCTTTCAGTTAACTCTAGCTGTCTTTTGGGTAGTAGGTTTCACATCGGCCACACACGATATAGCTGCCGATGGTTTCTATATGCTTGCTTTAACCGAACATGAACAGTCATTCTATGTAGGTATTCGTAGTACGTTCTATCGCATAGCAACTGTAGCAGGACAAGGATTATTGGTAATTATAGCCGGCTTAATCGAAACAGGCACCGGACTAGAACCCGCAACGGTACAAGTGAATGTATCGCCTTCGTATACCAATGTCATTGCATTACCCCAATTTGACCAAGTAGAGATTGACGATAAGAGGGAAGCATACTTCATGTTCACTGAACCGGTTGTTAATGCGGGCATGTTTATTGATGTAGTAGATACCAAACAAGCACGCGAACGTATTGCTGAGATAGAACAACAAATCAAAGAGTCTAATATCGCGAATGGTTTTGTAGAGGGAGACCAAGTAATACAAAGCCAAACTAATACTAAGAGCAGCAAACAAGAAAGTGCTTTTACATCTTGGGTTAGAGACACATTTGGCGAAAAAAGAGAAGTAACGGATGATATAGTGGACAATGCTGTAGTAGTTGGAGTAAGACTCTCTAAACAACCAGAGGCTGATGAGACTAAGGTACTCAATATAACTTTTAAAGAAGGTGATCAAAGTATCCGTTTAGAACAAAACAAGTTATCGCCACGCTTTGAGTTTAATGCAAGCAATTGGGACAAGCCCGCTTATATGTTATTCAGAGTTGATCATAAACTAAAATCAGAGACATCGGCTGTATTCGAAGGGGCATCAGGCAATATACCTTTTGCTTGGATGATGGTATTTATCGTACTATCAGTATTCTTCTTCGGTGTGAGTATCTATCACAATTGGATACTTCCTCGTCCTACTAGCGACCATTCAACTAAAAACGTTACAGCCCAAAATATCATTAAAGAGTTCTTCGAAACATTTAAGAGCTTCTTTACTAAGAAGCAAGCATTCGTGGCTATCTTATTTATGTTGTTGTATCGTTTCCCTGAAGCACAGTTGGTGAAGTTAATCAATCCTTTCTTACTCGACCCTATGGATAAAGGTGGATTGGGATTAACAACCGGACAAGTAGGATTCGTATATGGTACCATTGGTATCATTGGATTAACGCTTGGTGGTATCATCGGTGGTTTTGTTGCTGCCAAAGGTGGATTAAAGAAATGGTTATGGCCAATGGCTTGGAGTATGTCACTTACCTGTTTGACTTTTGTCTACTTGAGTTATGCACAAGATCATTCATTGTTAACAGTCAATATCTGCATCTTCATTGAGCAATTCGGTTATGGATTTGGATTTACGGCTTATATGCTATTCCTTATCTACTTCTCTGAGGGCGAACATAAAACAGCGCATTATGCTATCTGTACGGGATTCATGGCATTGGGTATGATGTTGCCTGGAATGGCAGCCGGTTGGTTGCAAGAAACAATTGGATATCGCCACTTCTTTATTTGGACCATTATCTGTTGTGCCGCAACCATTGGTATATGCGCATTCATAAAGATTGATCCAAACTTTGGCAAGAAGAAAGAGTCTTAACTAGAACAACTATATACGATATGAAAAGAATCTTATTTATCGCAGTTTGCTGCTTGTTAGTATTCTCGTTACAAGCGCAGAAGATTAAAATAAAAACAGGACTAGAGGTATTGAAAGAGCAAAACTTTAAATGCCTCGAAGGCAAACGAGTAGGAGTTATCACCAATCCTACCGGTGTAGACAATAACTTGAAGTCTATTGTAGATATTCTGTACGAAGCACCCAATGTAGAGTTGGTTGCACTCTATGGCCCTGAACATGGAGTACGAGGAGATGTACATGCAGGCGACCATATAGAGAACTTTGTTGATGCAAAGACAGGACTGCCTGTTTACTCACTCTTTGGTGCAACACGCAAAGCAACACCCGAGATGTTGAAAGATGTTGATGTGTTGGTTTACGATATTCAAGATATCGGTTGTCGTTCATTCACCTACATCAGTACCATGGGGGTAACAATGGAAGCAGCAGCCGAGAATGGTGTTGAGTTCATTGTACTCGATCGCCCTAACCCATTGGGTGGAAATAAAGTGGAAGGCAATCTTGCAGAAGATGGTTATATATCATTCGTTAGCCAGTTTAAAATACCATACATATACGGTTTAACATGCGGCGAATTGGCAGAGATGCTAAACAATGAAGGAATGATAGGCCAACCATGTAACTTGAAAGTGATAAAGATGAAAGGATGGAAGCGCAATATGCCTTACGAAAAGACAGGATTGCAATGGATACCATCTTCACCACATATCCCCCACCCACATACCTCTTACTTCTATCCTGTATCGGGTATACTGGGAGAGTTGGGTTATGTAAATATTGGTGTAGGTTATACCATCCCCTTCCAAATGTTTGGTGCACAATGGTTGAATGCAGACTCATTGGCCAATAACTTAAATCAACGTCAATTGGCAGGTGTTAAGTTTAGACCTATCCACCTAAAACCTTTCTACTCGGTAGGACAAGGCGAACATATGCAAGGTGTACAAGTACATTTAACCGATTATGAAAAGGCTGCACTTAGCGAGATACAGTTTATTGTGATGGAAGAGATTGCCAACATGTATCCCGACAGAGCTGTATTTGACAATGCAAACGATAAACGTTTCAACATGTTTGATAAGGTATCTGGTTCAAACCAAATCAGAGAACGATTTAGCAAACGTAATCGTTGGGAAGATGTTGCCGATTATTGGAACAAAGACGCCGACGACTTCCGTAAGTTATCTAAGAAGTATTATTTGTATAAATAAGCAATGAGCAAAGAGGATAAATATAAAGCATTCTTAGAAGAGATAGCGCGTTTCATATCCGAGAAGCGTATCTATACAGATGAGTTGCGACTATTAGCTTGGGGCACTGACGCCGGTTTCTATCGACTCATACCACGTATAGTGATACGTTCAAAGAATGAACAAGAGATTTCTTTGATAATGCAGACGGCTCAACGATATAAACTACCTGTCACCTTTAGAGCTGCAGGTACAAGTTTATCGGGACAAGCCATCAGTGATTCTATCCTCGTTATTGCCGGCAAGAATTGGGAGAAGTACGCTATCTCTGCCGACTATTCACAAATAACTTTGCAACCAGGCATCATAGGACAAAGGGTGAATGAAATACTCAAACCATATGGTCGTAAGTTTGCACCCGATCCTGCATCTATCAAGAGTGCGATGGTAGGCGGTATCGTTATGAACAATGCCTCGGGCATGAATTGCGGTACACACGCCAATAGCGATAAGATGTTGATATCGGCTCGTATTGTATTGGCAGATGGCACAATACTCGATACAGGCGATCAGCTAAGTCGAGAAGAGTTTCTTTCATCGCATGGCAACTTTATTGATAAAATCGTAAAGCTTAGAGAACGAATAGAGAACAACAAAGAGTTATCTGAATTTATACGTTATAAATACTCCATTAAGAATGTTACCGGTCTGAATCTATTACCATTTATTAGTTTCACCGATCCATTCGATATCATTGCTCACTCCATGGTTGGTTCTGAGGGCACATTGGCTTTTCTTTCGGAAGTAACCATGAAAACGGAGTATGACTATCCGTTTAAGGCAAGTGCTATGCTCTATTTTGACGATCTGAAAGAAGCTTGTAGAGCCGTAGTTGCCATGAAGAAACTAAAAGATGCTACAGGCGAATGGATTGTAAAAGGAGCCGAGCTACTCGATAGTAAATCGTTGGCATCAGTCAACGATACAACCGGTATCGGACTAACGGCTGTTTTGACTGAAACAAAAGCAAATAGCAACGAGGCTTTGCAAGAAAACATCAAAGCCATTAAAGAGTTACTTCAAACATACAAGACATACACAGCGGTACACTTTACCGATATTCCCGAAGAGTATGCCAACTACTGGAATATCCGTTCGGGCATATTCCCGGCAGTGGGTGGAACTCGCCAACCGGGTACAACTTGCTTGATAGAAGATGTAGCGTTTCATATCGAAGACTTACCTCAAGCAACTGCCGACTTGCAACAGCTCATTGCCAAACATGGATATGATGATGCTTGCATTTACGGACATGCGTTAGAGGGCAATTATCACTTCATCATCAATCAAGCATTCAATACCGAAGAGGAAGTTGCAAGATATAAGTCATTGATGAATGATATCAAAGAGCTGGTAGTCGATAAGTACAGCGGCTCACTCAAAGCAGAACATGGCACAGGCCGCAATATGGCTCCTTATGTAGCCTATGAGTGGAGCGACGCCATCTTTGAAATAATGAAAGAGATTAAGAAACTCTTCGACCCCAACAATCTGTTGAATCCGGGAGTCATATTCAATGATGATCCAAAGTGCCATATCAAAAACTTCAAGCCACTACCTATCGCCAATGAGCATATTGATAAATGCATAGAGTGTGGATTCTGTGAAGTGAACTGCCTAACTTGTGGTTTGACCTTATCTTCACGACAACGCATAGTGCTCTATAGAGAGATTGTGCGTTTGCAAGCAGAAAACAAAGAACCGGAGCGACTCAGCAAATTGAAGAAGCTGTTTGAATATTATGGCAACGAAAGCTGTGCAGGCGATAGCCTTTGCGCAACATCTTGTCCTATGCACATCAGTACAGGCGAACTGATACATGATGTGCGACAAATGAACTTGCCTCCTTACAGCACGGGTTATAAAGCAGGAGAGTTCGTAGCCAATCACTTTGAGTTAACCAAGAAAATGGTGAGAGGCGTACTAAGTGTAGCCAATACTGCACACAGAATATTGGGAACCAAAAACATGAGTGCAGTTACCAAGAAAGCGCATAATATGGTAAACATTCCACTATGGACACCTGCTATGCCAAAGGCTTTTAAAACTAAAAAGAAAGATTATAAAACAGAAAATAATGAGATACCCAAAGTTGTTTACTATCCCAGCTGCATCAACCAAACGATGGGATTACCCCATAAAACTAGAGAACAGCAGGCGTTAGTAAACAAATTGGTATCTCTATTGCATAAAGCGGGATATGAAGTAATATTTCCACCAAAGATGGAAGAGCTATGTTGCGGCACCATATGGGAGAGCAAAGGTATGCCCGATATTGCAGATCAAAAGAGCAAAGAGTTGGAAAAGGCTCTATGGCAAGCCTCATCAGAAGGAGAATATCCGATACTGTGCGATCAAAGCCCTTGTTTGTACCGCATGAGAAAAATGATGAAAGGATTAAAGCTTTATGAACCGGTAGAATTCATCTCAACTTACTTGGTCGATAAATTAGAGTTTCATCAGATAGACCGACCTGTAGCACTACATATTACTTGCTCCATGCGTAAGATGGGATTAGAAAAGACGATGATTGAATTAACTCAGAAGTGCGCATGCAAAGTAGTTGTACCCGAAGAGGTGGGATGTTGTGGCTTTGCAGGCGATAAAGGATTTACCAATCCTGAAATCAATGCTTATGCACTTCGAAAGTTAAGACCACAGATAGAAGCATCCAATATTCAGTTGGGCTATTCTAACAGTAGAACTTGCGAGATTGGACTAACCACCAATAGTGGTATTGTTTATACGTCGCTGGTATATCTGATAGATGAATGTACTGAGCCTAAAATAAACTAACATATTACAATCAATAAACATTTAACAAACATATCATGCAGAAACCAACAAGTCAACGATTATTGGCCCTCGACATATTAAGAGGGATAACTATTGCAGGAATGATCATGGTAAACAATCCAGGATCTTGGAGTTATGTTTACAAACCTTTGGGACATGCCGAATGGAATGGACTAACCCCTACTGATTTAGTCTTTCCCTTCTTTATGTTTATCATGGGGATATCGACCTACATCTCATTGCGAAAGTACAACTTCCAATATAGCCACGCCGCTGTATTGAAGATTATTAAGCGAACCGTTGTTATCTTTGCCATCGGTCTAGGTATCGGATGGTTTTCTCGTTTCTGCTCTACCTGGAATGCTTTATCAAAAGAAGATTTAGACTTCTTCTCTCATCTCTGGCAATCTATTTGGACCTTCGACCGTATACGTATATTGGGTGTAATGCAACGATTGGCACTTTGCTATGGAGCGACCGCTATTATAGCATTAACCATGAAGCACAAAAATATTCCTTACTTAATTGCGTTCTTATTGGTAGGCTACTTTATAATGTTAGAGCTTGGCAACGGATTTGCCTACAATGAAACCAATATCTTATCGAGAGTAGACCGTGCTGTATTGGGATTAAACCATATGTACAAAGACAACGGAATAGATCCCGAAGGACTGTTGAGTACAATACCTTCGATTGCACACGTATTGATTGGTTTCTGTGTTGGTAGAATGATGCTCCAAACTCAAGACATAAATCAGAAGCTCGAAAAGTTGTTTTTAGTAGGTACAATTCTTACTTTTGCCGGTTTTCTATTAAGCTACGGTTGTCCGATAAATAAAAAAATATGGTCGCCAACATTCGCAATAGTTACTTGTGGTTTATGTTCAAGTTTCTTGGCCTTACTCATTTGGATTATTGATGTAAAAGGATATAAGCGTTGGTGTAGATTCTTCGAATCGTTTGGTGTTAACCCACTATTCATCTATGTGATGGCCGGAGTA
Source organism: uncultured Bacteroides sp. (assembly GCA_947074345.1). GTDB lineage: Bacteria > Bacteroidota > Bacteroidia > Bacteroidales > Bacteroidaceae > Bacteroides. The sequence goes on from CAMTPH010000030.1 coordinate 26,261, forward strand.
TTGTCAATATTATTGATAAACATCAAGGTATTCCACAACGATGCAATGATTAGCTTGCACCGATACATATATGGAGTGTTGCTACAACCTTGGTTGGGCGATTATCCCGGTTCGTTGGTTTACGCTTTACTATTCGTGATATTTAACTGGAGCATTGGATATATATTATATAAGAAAAAAATTTATATTAAGATATGATACTTATAGCAGACAGTGGCTCTACAAAGACAGATTGGGCTGTTGTAGAACAGGGGAGATTACTGAAAGTGATTTCGACCAAAGGAATGAATCCCTTCTTTCAAACAGAAGAAGAGATTGCAAATGAAATTGAAATAGCACTTCTGCCACATTTAGAGGCAGAAACACCTCTTGATACTGTATTCTTTTATGGCGCAGGTTGTATACCCGAAAAGGCACCTATGATGAAAAAAGCAATAGGTATGCATCTAAAACCTACAACAGGAATTGAGGTATATTCTGACATGCTAGCAGTTGCACATGCTATGTGTGGTCGCAACAAAGGCATAGCATGTATATTGGGCACAGGCTCTAATTCGTGTTTCTATAACGGTACAGAGATTGTTGAAAATGTATCGCCTCTTGGTTTCATCTTAGGAGACGAAGGAAGCGGTGCTGTATTAGGCAAGTTGCTTGTAGGAGATATATTAAAGAATCAATTGACACCCGAGTTGAAAGAAGAATTTCTGTCTTCTTTCGGTTTAACACAGGTAGACATCATTGATCGGGTATATCGCAAACCATTTCCTAACAGATTTCTTGCTAGCCTATCACCGTTCTTATTAAAGCACATCGACAACCCACGCATTTATAAATTGATAAAGAGTGGATTTAGAGCTTTCTTTAAACGCAATGTGATGCAGTATGACTATGCCAATAACCCGATATATATTATTGGGTCGATAGCTTATTACTACCAAGATGTGTTAAGAGAAGCAGCCGAAGAGTTAGGCATTAAAATCAGTAACATCGAGAAAAGTCCTCTTGAGGGCTTGATAGACTACCACAAGAACGATAGTCTTTGATCAGTCATCTAAAAACAAAACATATGTTTATAAAGATATCAGAACAGTCATCACTATACGACCATTTAGAAGATAAATCGGTAAGCGAAATACTTCAAGACATCAATACCGAAGATCAAAAGGTAGCACTGGCTGTTCAGAAAGCAATACCTCAAATCGATAAATTAGTTAGCATGATAGTGCCTCGCATGAAACAAGGAGGACGAATATTCTATATGGGTGCTGGTACAAGTGGCCGATTGGGCGTGCTTGACGCATCCGAAATTCCACCTACATTTGGCATGCCTCCCACTTATATCATCGGTTTGATAGCCGGTGGCGAGAGAGCATTGAGAAATCCTGTTGAGAATGCTGAGGATAACACAAATCGTGGATGGGAAGAGTTGCTTGAACATAATATCAATGAGAAAGATACAGTCATTGGTATAGCGGCATCGGGCACTACTCCATATGTGATTGGTGCGCTTCAAGAGGCTCGCAAGCATGGCATTCTGACGGGATGCATTACAAGCAATCCAGACTCTCCGATGGCAGAAGCTGCAGAAGTACCGATTGAAATGATTGTTGGTCCGGAGTATGTAACGGGTAGCTCGCGCATGAAATCGGGTACAGGACAGAAGATGATTCTGAACATGATTAGTACTGCGGTTATGATTCAGTTGGGACGTGTAAAGGGCAATAAGATGGTCAACATGCAACTGAGTAATCAGAAACTGGTTGATAGAGGTACTCGCATGATTATCGATGAGTTGGGTTTGGACTACGAACATGCAAAGACACTATTGCTTATGAATGGTTCTGTAAAGACCGCTATCGATGCTTATAAGTCTGAACATCCATAGTCTATTGACATGAAACGATTGTTAGCCATATTCATTGCCATGATTGCACTTAACGCTATAAGCGCACAAGAGATGCAACGCACCTATACGCCCCACTATTACGATCGATGTAAGCTATTCGATAATGAAGCTCCTATAACATCGACCGATATAGTGATGTTAGGCAACAGTCTAACCGAAAACGGGAAAGATTGGAACAAGCGATTGGGTACGAACAACATTCGAAATCGTGGTATCATTGGAGATGAGGCTATGGGTGTATACGATCGTTTGCATCAAATACTCCCTGGAAAACCTAAAAAGATATTCTTAATGATTGGCGTGAATGATGTATCGCACGATTTAACAGCCGACAGCGTAGTGTGCCTTATCGGCCAATTGGTCGGTAAGATACAAAAGGAATCGCCTACTACTACTTTATATCTTCAGAGCCTGTTGCCTATCAACGAAAACAAATCGAAGTATAAAACGATGATTGGCAAGACTCTCTTAATACCACAAATCAATGATAAGTTACAAGTGCTGTGCTACGACAAAGGAATCACCTTTATCAACCTCTTCCCGCTATTCACAGAAGGCAATACATATGTATTGCGCGAAGAGCTAACACGCGACGGACTTCATATTATTGATGAAGGATATGATATATGGAGTAAAGGGCTCGCCGAGTATATCGATTAGTCTATTGTGCATTAATAAATCAACTGATAATAGTTAACAGTTATCGCGGTAGATGTGCACACTCAACATGATAATAGTTAACAGTTATCAAACCGCATATCAATAGAGAGCATATAAAGTAAAGGGATGTACCGAACAGTCGATACATCCCTTTATTAATTAATAAATATCTATGAAATTAGAAAGCAAGCCCTAAAGTGAAACCAAAGTTATTTAATCCTTTTTGATAGTAATTGAATACTTTGTCTAACTTATTAGTACCATAGCTATAATAGATAGCTAAGTGCAAACCAGGACCATAAGACCAAGGGAAAATATTAATACCTATTTCAGGAGAAATATAGAAGCCCCAAGTTTTTTGGTAAGTTTCGAATACATTATAGAACGAGGTATATTTAGCATACTCTGCACCAACCTTAGCCGAGATATATGGTTGCACCACATTGCCACGATTAAATTGATAACGAATAGCAGCACCAAAAGGCAATTGGAACAAAGAGTGTTGTTGATCTGTATATAAATCACCACCGCTTAGCGCTATTGGTTGAGTATAAATGTACTTATGGTTAGTACTGTAATTAATAAAAGCACCTAAACCAATATTATCACTTAAGAAATAACCTCCTTCAAAATTCATACCCCATCCGCTTGCTGTATTAGCAAAATTATCATTTATAGGGATGTTAAATTTCCAGTCAATACTTGCATAGCCATTATCTGATAGCTGAGCCTTTGCAGGAAGAGCAAAGACCAGAGCAAGAGCCATTACAGCCAATACTCTTATAGAAATATATTTTATTGTCTTCATAAAATTCAAAGTTGTTTAGTTATTTTTTAATGTA
>CAMTPH010000031.1 GCA_947074345.1 uncultured Bacteroides sp.
TTGTTTTTCTCACCCATTTCTTCCAAAACACCTACCAATGGGCAGTCGAAGGTGATTTCTCAAATGCTAATAAACATTAATTAGTGGTTTTGCTATTTATTCTCTCTTGTAGCCTATAGTGTTGATACTATGGAGTATAGGATGTGTAATTTTAAAAAATGCAAAATGTTCAAAAAAAATATTCTATACGTTTCTACAAAAAGGCTTGCAGGGTAATTAATTTCTATAGATATTTGTCACAGCAAAATGCAAGATATAGATATCAAAATCCGGCTTTTTGCTGATGATCGTAACAGCTAATTTACCTCTAAACAGATAATACTTGTAACAACAATTCCCTCTGTAGTTTGATGCATATTATCTGATAAAACTAAACAATCTATCTGTAGAATGTTAACACTTAATGTGTAGATTGATATAGTTTGCAAACCTGCCTTTGTGGGTGTTTCCAGAAACTTATTTGATGCCACGTTGGCGTTAATCTTAAAATATTTATCAATAAATGAAAAACCAAAATGCGTTTGCCACATGCGCTATATGTGGCCTTGAACTTCCTAGAAATAAATTTTATATGGGCGAGCACAATCAAGAAAATCCTATCTGTAAGGACTGTAATAAGTATATTACACACAATCGCAACAAAGAGTTTGTGCTCGATTACCTGGCGCGACGTGCAGATCTTGTTATCACCGATATTGAAGATAGGGAGATGCGAATGTTCTTAATTCGTCGATCGATCGATAAGGTGCAAAGACGTATTAAATATCATCGCCCATCGGCTAAATTTAAACCTTTCAGATAATGGTAATAATACACAACATTAAATATAATAACAATGATTACACAAAATCTTAAATCTGGCCTTTCGTACTTTCCGCTTCCTATCGTATTTCTTTTTAATAGGGCACTGCGCCGTATTATGAAAAAAGAGGGCGACGCATCGCTGGCAATTATTCTCAATGCTATAACGATGATTTACTCCGAAGAAGGTTATTTTGTAAAAGTAAATGAATTGTTTTACGAGGATATTTCGGCCAACCTTTTCGATCAGGATATGGAAGAGGTGGTGCGCGTTATTGAACTGGCGGTGAAGTTCGATATGTTTGATAAACGTATGTTTGAGGAACACGACATCTTGACCTCGGCCGATATTCAAAGACAGTTCTTGTTTTGCACACGCCGACGGGTAGACTCTACCATAGATGCCCGATACTCGCTGCTTGATGAGTCTGAAATGACAGATGTTGCCAAAGTGAAAGATGCTAACAGTAGAAGAAATAATCGACGCAAACAAAATAGTGTGCTAGAGGAGAGTGGCTTGGCTGTTACAAATAAACCAATGACTGTAACAGATTTGCCAATGACCGTTACAGAAAAAGCAATGACCGTTACAGATTTACAACAAATAAAAGAAAATCAAACCAAAGAAAACCAAACTAAAGAAAATATTCCCCCTCATACTCCCCCAAGGGGAAGGGTTGAAGGATTTGAAGATGATATTTTTTTGAATCAGCCTATTGATATTCCTACCGAAGAGGAATTTATGCGCGGCACTCCCAGTAGCACTACGCTCGAGATTCCTGGTAGGTCTTCTACCTCAAAGCGCAAGGTGTGGACTCCCGAGGATATCGATCGGCTTGTGGCTCCCAACGATGGGGTGGCTCGAAACCTAGATTTGCTGCGCGAGAACTTGGCGCTCTTTAGAGTGGTGCCGGCAGAGCAATATGCCATTATCTGCAAAAGCAACTATGGAGCGATAGGGCATGCCGTATGGAGTGCGTTTGGTGATCTGCGCAATGGTAGAAGCAAAATCAAGTTCCCCGGAAAATTCTTGTTGAGCAAGATGGTGTAATGTGTTGATTGATAGGTTGATTGCGATTTTGATGCCCAAAGTGTTCAACTACGATGAAAACCCTTGCAGGCGGATGATGGGTGTTGTATATTTGCAATGTCGATAAGCGCAGACACGACAACGAGTTTTCTAAACAATCAATTACTAACAAACAAAACACAATCGATTATGCCTGTATTGTATCAAGCTAAACAATCGCAAATTGCCGACAAAAATGGCAAGAGACTTTATTATCCTCGTGTAGTTCGCACAGGAACAGTTACAACCGACCAAATCTCGAAAGAGATCGCTGCTTATTCATCGCTCTCTACCGGGGATGTGAAGAATACCATCGATAACTTAATCACCGTGATGTCGCAACATTTGCAGGCTTCAGAAAACGTGATGCTCGATGGTTTGGGTATCTTCCGCATGAAGATGAAATCGAATGGCAAGGGTGCGGCTTCGGCCGATGATGTAACGGCTGCACAGTCGTCGGTTACAGTTAGCTTTTTGCCTGCTAGTACCCGCAATACTGACCGCACAGTGGCTACTCGCTCTATGGTAACGGGTGTAAAATGTGTGCGATTTGACAAGGCTACCACGCCGAGTGGCGAGTCGGGTGGCGACAATGGATCGGGTGGAAATAACGACAACGATGTGGTTGATCCGCTAGCTTGACAATCGCTAACACAAACAAAACTATTCTCTAAACAAAACACGTAGTATAATATGAAAGAAAAATGGGGACTTGCTATGAAGTTAATCATAGCTGTGGCTTCGGCACTCTTAGGGGTGTTTGGCGCTAGTGCTATCAATATTTAATAGCATCTGATTAGTTAATGTAATGGGTGGCAGGCTGTAAACGATACGGCTTGCTGCCCATTTGGTTTATGGTAGGGGATAAATGAATAATCACCGGCACTGATACAAATTGCATACAGCTGCCGGTGATTAAAGTGTAAGGTCTAGGTTACTTTTGTCATAGTTGACTCAATTTATATAAAGGCCATAATTGTTTTAATCGTAGGTGAGCGAAAATTGATCGACATAGAGCACCGACTCGGTACTGCCTGTAAAGTAGTTGCCGTACTTGCTGGCGGCGGCTACTATCAATATATAGGTAGGGTTAACCGATAGGCTGCGATAACTAAATGGGATGTTGAATTCTACATATCCGTTGTTGGTTTCGCCCGATGATACTTGTGCAATGGCTAAGATTCCCAAATTGGTATTGAGGTCTACAAACTTGCCTTGATGGGTGTTGGCAATAAATGGTTCGTCCCACTCGGTAAGTATGGCGTATATGTTGCACGTATCGGTTACACCGCTTAGATAGGTGTGAGCATCATCGGTCTTGTCGATAGTGCCCGGCTTGTAGCAGTAGTAGCCTTTAAAACCAGTGGGCTTGCCCTGAAATGGTACTCCCATCGATATGTTTGCTCCCATGCCTTGGCGTTTCAAGAACTTGCCTGTATAGATACTGCCGGCTGCAAAGATGCCAAATATACTCTTCGACATCAGTTTGGCTGCCTTGCCGCTAACTACAAACTCGGTTTCGGGCACGGTAAGATTGTGCGTTCCAAATGAATCGGCCCCTTTGTTGCCGCTATCCCAAAAGTAATATTCGGGCGTCAGATTTAAATCGGGATACCACACTCTGCCATCTTGAAACCAACTATTGAAGTCGGAGTTGACTACTTGTGGGCCTCCTGATTCTTGTTGCACTTCATTGTTGGTGTCGCTCTGAGCTATTGTTAAGCCCAATGCGAGAAGGATTGAAATTATTATCTGCAACATTCGATTGGCTTTTTTGATTTATACCCCTTTATAACATAAAACGTGTTATAAAGTTCACCGATGAGTGGTTTGTGATAAATGGTGCGCCCAGTATCTTCAATGCGCTATGATGTGTCTAAATAGCGGGTGATAATGCAGAAGTTTGCCGAGATTTGAAACAACTCATTGCTCAAACTTGTTTTATATAGAAAGAGTCATTGAAAACTAACATGAACAAGATATGAATTTTACAGATGTGCCACAGGCAAAATACAGCACCTTGATACCGTTGATTAATAGGCTATCATTATTTCAGTTGTTTACAGTAGATAACACGAAGCTTCTTGTAAGCGAACTGCCTTTCATGAAGAATTATCAGCTACTCTCGGCTCAATCTTTTTCGACCTCTCCACCTGCTACTATCTATTATTTATGGTGTGTGGCAAACGATGATATAATTAAGTTGAATGGTACTCGCCAGGCTCTGTTCGATAACTTGGATAAGATTCGCCTGGTGCTCAATAGAGATACGGTTGTGCCTTATATCGCTTTTGTGCTCGACTATGCACCCGGACTAAAGGGTATGCTAAGACTGGTGCAACGTGCTGATGAGATAGAATGTACCGATGCTATCACCGAGCAGCAGAAGGCGTTTCTCGATAAAACGGTTGTGCCTGCCAAGGTGGTCAAAGAGGAGGAGGGATTTTATATCTCTTGCATCATTATAAATGTTGATACCCTCTTCGAAACTCAAATAAGGCTCGAAGAGAATGGTTTGTTTGACTTTATTGGCGAACGGCAACTGGGTGAGCCTATTCCTGCATTGAAGCAAACCTTTTTGGAACAATAACCTTCAATCATATACTTTATTTTTATGACACACTGGAAAACCTTAACCTTAACTGTTTCTTCTGATTTTCAATCGGAACAAAGTGAGTCGTGGAGCACTTCAAAAGTCATTCAGGACTATGAAGCTTCTTCGGGCAAAACATTTGGTTTCGAGAACTTCTACGTTACTATAAACGATATGGACCGCCAAAGCATCAAGGGTTCGTGCAATTATAGTTACGAAACTCTTACTCTAGATGGGGGAGAGTTTAGCCTGAACCACGAGAATCTATCGTATAAGACTGCTCAACTCGATGTTGCTCCTAATACGCTTTCGAGCCTTGAGGTGAGTATCAGCTTCGATGAATCGCCTTATCAACGCATACAGGTTGTGCTGAGCGATGTGATAGATAAGGATGCAAGCGCCATGCCTCCGGCTACCGATGAAGATATTGATCGTTGCAATACCGAACTGGTGAAGTACAAGTTGCCGGTGATGCCGCCTGATTTTATCTCGTTTCTGAAGCTATGCAGTGCGCTGCAATATAAAGATCTCTCAATCTTTGGTTCGTATGGATGCCAAATTGTAGAGCAAAACATGATGCTGCGCAAGTTTTATACCAACTATCATGGTAGCGAAAATCTACTTATTATAGGGCGCATTGATGATGATATCTATACCTACAACGCTGCCGATGGCAATTATGAGGCACGCGATATGAAGAGTTTTAGAATATGGGATGTCTATAAATCGTTTGATGCTTTCTTTTTTGCTGAATTAATGAAGTGGCTTCACTAGCTTTCTTTATATCATATGTGGTGAATAGTGCCGCAAACGATGCTTTAATAGCCTTGTTTGCGGCATTTTTAATGTTTGCTTGTCTAATTGTATGTGTTAAATAAATGTTAAATATAGTATTATGTAATACATAGTACTAAAACAATACATACATTTGTGTCATACAAATAACTAAGGTTATACATATTATGAATGTAGACAATGTAAAATCGCAAATGCGCAAGGGGATGCTCGAATATTGCATCGCACTATTGCTGCACAAAGAGCCTGCTTATGCTTCGGATATTATTCAGAAGTTAAAAGAGGCCAGACTGATTGTGGTAGAGGGTACTCTCTATCCGCTGCTTACTCGATTGAAAAACGATGATCTGCTGAGCTACGAATGGGTAGAATCTACTCAAGGACCACCACGCAAGTACTACAAGCTAACCGAAAAAGGCGAGCTCTTTTTGGGAGAATTAGAACAGTCGTGGCGCGAACTGAACGATACTGTAAATCATATTGCTAACAATTAAAAAACCACATATAACGATGAAAAAAACATTGACTGTAAATTTGGGCGGTACCGTCTTTCATATAGATGATGATGCCTATCGTTTGTTAGATAACTATTTGAACAATCTGAAGCTATACTTCAAAAAAGAGGATGGCGGACAAGAGATTGTTGAAGATATAGAGATGCGTATCTCTGAACTGTTTAGCGAAAAAATCGCTGATGGACAACAAGTCATCACCATTTGTGATGTAGAAGATGTAATAGCTCGCATGGGCCAACCACAAGACTTTGGCGCTAACGATGAGGCTGAAGAGAATAAAGGTAAGAGCCAAAACGAAGAGCCTAAACAATCGGGTCAGTATGTGAACTTTGGTAAACATCTATATCGCAATCCTGATGATAAAATATTGGGTGGTGTATTGGGTGGTTTGGCTGCCTACACCGGCTGGGATCCAACTCTGATACGTATTCTGGCTTTGATATTGATATGTTTCTATGGAGTAATGATTCCTATCTACTTTATCTGCTGGCTCATTATTCCACAAGCCAACACAGCTGCCGAGAAATTGGCGATGCGTGGCGAACCGATTAATGTGGAGAATATAGGAAAAACCGTAACCGATGGTTTCGAAAAGGCTGCCAATGGAGTAAACGACTTTGTACAATCGGGCAAACCACGTAACTTTTTGCAAAAGTTAGGCGATGCATTGATATCGATAGCCGGCGCTATCATTAAATTTATTCTTATACTACTAGTGGTTGTCTTTAGTCCGATACTGCTGCTTTTGATATTCGTATTCGTAGTGATGGTTATTGCAGCTATATCAGTCGCTGTAGGTGGGGGAACTTTATTGATGCAAGTGCCCTGGATAGAGGTAATCTCTTCGGGATTTGCTTCATCAGGTATGGGATTTGTTGGTATCGCAGCTAATATATTCGTGTTGGCTATTCCAATCTTCACTTTAATATATGCCATCTTGTGCAATATATTTGACTGGCGAGGCATGAATACAGCTGTTAAGTGGACATTGGTGATCGTTTGGTTTATCTCATTGGTTCTCACAGTTGTTAGTGTCACAACTTACGATTGGACTATTCCGATGATGTATTTTTAAGATTTTGATATTTATCAAGAGATAATTGTATGTTATAAAACAGTTATCTCTTGTTTTTTTATATACCTTTGCGGCATGAAAATAAAGCACTATCTACTATTTATCCTCTGTATCTTCTTGATTTCTTGTAATAAAGACAAAAAAGAAATGAATCCGATGACGACTATCGTTGCCGGACGCATTATGAATCTTGACTCTTTAGATAACAAGGTAGTCACAGTGAACTATACCGATCCGATAAACAACAACAAGGTTGTGCAGCGAGTAGTAAACAATGTACCTTTCCGCACAGAATCTGAAATGTGCTTCACGCAAAATATCACCATGCAAGTCAATGATAAGTTCATCAACTTGATGGTCGAACCAGGCGATTCACTCTTTGTAGAGATTGATATGAATCAGTTTCGCAAAGGAAAATTCGAAGGTATCACACTAAGTGGTAACTCTAAATATCACGAGTTTAATAAGCAACTTCCTGCCTTCTACGATGCACTTGTGCCAATGATGTATACCGATTTCGACTTCAATCAGTCGTCTAAAGACTTCATGGCGCAATTTAAACAAAAACTCAACGATAGTTATGCGCTGATCGATAAATATGCATTGCAATATAATATAAGCAAGGATTTGATAGCATGGACAAAACGCGATTTGAAATATGTCTATGTTAACTTTGTACAAGACTATCGCGGACTCGATGAAGACGATCGCATTAATGTGTTGACCGACTCGCTGTTTGATGTAGCCAATGAAGATAACTTTAAGAGCATGATGTTTGCTTACCATCTGCAAGTAACGACTTATGCTATTCTTGGTAGCGATGGCGTACACCGCAAGATGTTGTCGGTAGGTAGCGATGTAGACAAGCTCTTTAAACGTGGATTGGATGTGCTGAAGAAGCAGCCAGCCACTATCTGTCGCGACTATATGATTTACAGCATTACTCGTAATGTATTAGAAGATGTACCTTCGTGTTATGAACTATTGGATGAAGACGATTTTGTAGATCCGTGGTTCTACGAAAAGCTAAATCCTGAGCTCGAAGAAGAACATACGGTTTATGACTCCTTTGAAAGCGATGGCATAAGTTATAAAGAAAAAAACGGGACGATTACCAAAATTGAAACCGATGACTTTATCAAGTACTTGGCAAGAAAATCGCCCAACAAAGTACTCTATATCGATGTGTGGGCTACCTGGTGCGGACCGTGTTTGGCCGAAATGAAGTATTCGAAAGACTTGAAGAAACTCTACAAGGATGATCAAGTAAGCTTTATCTACCTCTGTTTGGGTTCGAATGAAAACAAATGGTTGCCTGCCATCAAAACCCACAAAATTGGTGGATCAAACTATTTCTTTGATGCCGATGCAACACAGCTATTCTTGTCGCAATATGGCTTAACCGGCTATCCAAGCTATCTGCTGGTTGATAAAGAGGGCAATATTTCTACAACAAATGCGCCCCGTCCGTCGGCTACTGCACTAGTCACTACAGCCATCGATGAATTGCTGAAAAATTAAATAGCATTTACTAGCGTTAAATATTATGATATATCGTAAAAAAGTGTCCCTTTCATTGTAATGCGGATGCTTTTTTAGTTATGTTTGTATCTATAACATAACGAGTCTATAAGCTTATGGTACAGGGCATCACGTTCATGAAGAACGATCGTTTAAAGACCATTCACCCACAGTGGCGGGGCAATCCTTTAGCTAAAGGGCGTTTCTTTAATAGACAACACCGTCATCGTCATGGGGTGGTGAGTATCTTAAAGTGGCGTCTGTCTCCAAACCCTCAACGCAAAGAGAAGCGCCAGATTAAGTGGGATCCTAAAGTGAACTTCCTTACTTCGCTCGATGCAGCCAAAGGCGATTGCTTGATATGGCTTGGCCACAACTCCTTCTTTATGCAGATAGCCGGCAAGCGCATCATGCTCGATCCTATCTTTAACGGAATACCTTTTGTGAAACGACAAAGTAAACTTCCGGCCGATCCCAACATATTTACTAACATCGACTACTTGCTTATTAGCCATGATCATTTTGATCATCTAAGTCGCAGCAGCATTAAGATTCTGTACAAGAATAATCCCAAGATGAAACTGTTTTGTGGTATGGGTACAGGCGAGTTGATACATGGATGGTTCAAGAAGATGGAGACTATCGAATCGGGTTGGTATCAGCAAATAGAAGATGATGGTTTGAAGATTACTTTTCTGCCTGCACAGCACTGGAGCAAACGCTCATTTAAAGATGGAGGTAAGAGATTGTGGGGCGCTTTTATGATTGAAGGCAATGGTATGTCTATCTACTACAGCGGAGATACCGGTTATGCTAACCACTTTACTGAAATTCCCGAACTGTTTGGCAATCCCGACTATGCGCTGCTTGGTATTGGTGCATACAAACCTCGCTGGTTTATGCGCGCCAATCATATATCGCCATGCGATGCTTTGACTGCTTCGATAGAGATGGGTGCCGGTATAACTATACCAATGCATTATGGTACGTTCGACTTATCGGATGAACCGCTTCATGATCCGCCTAAAGTATTTGCCGAAGAGGCTTGCAAACGAAACGTGCGTGTGCAAATACCCGAACTGGGCGAGATAGTACCGCTGCATAAAGTGCGCCAATGAGTGTGAACTGAAAAACAAACATATAATAGATATTTAAAACAACGAATAATATGAGAAAGATAGACATAGCCGTATTAGGCGATAACTTTTTCGAATCGATAGGCAAAGAATGGATGTTGGTGACTGCCGGCAACGAAGAGAAATTTAATACCATGACTGCTAGCTGGGGTGGTATAGGATGGTTGTGGAATAAACCGGTGGCTTATGTATTTGTTCGCCCCGAACGCTATACACACGAGTTTATTGAAAGAAACGAATACTTGACACTCGACTTCTTGGGCGACGAAAACCGAAAGATTCATGCAATATGTGGTTCTAAGTCGGGCCGTAATGTTGACAAAGTTGCCGAAACGGGTCTTGTGCCTGTTGTTACTCCATTGGGTAACATCACCTTCGAGCAGGCTCGCCTCACCCTAGAGTGTCGCAAAATGTATACCGATATGATTAAGCCTTCATGCTTTATCGACAAAGATCCCATCGAGAAATGGTACGACGAAGCTCACGGCGGTTTCCATCAAATGTATATCGTAGAGATCGTAAATATCTGGGCGCGTAGCTAATAAACAAACTTATATAAAAACAAAGGCATCTTGTAGATTGATTCTGCTAGATGCCTTTGTTGGTTTTATGAATATTCGCCGCAGCGTACCTATTGATTTGTGCATTTCATTAATCAAAATGGTACCGAAATATGTTATAAATGTGTGTGAGTTACCTGAAGAGTTAACACTTTAACGAATGTTTATGAAATATTGTGAACAGTATACTATTTAAAATATGTACTTTTGTAGCTTTAAAAACCTAATGACAACAAGATGGAATATCGTTTAAATAAATACATCAGCAGTTCGGGACTTTGCTCGCGCCGCGAAGCCGACAGATACATTGAACAAGGCAATGTAACAATCAACGGAAAGCGTGCTACAGTAGGTATGCGTGTGCTTCCCGGACAACAAGTAATGGTGAATGGCCTCTTGATTGAAAATAATATCGACGCGGTATATATCGCTTTCAATAAACCTGTGGGTGTGGTAAGTACCACCGATACAAGCGACAAAGATAATATTGTGGATTATGTGGCGCATAGCGAACGTATCTTCCCAATTGGTCGTCTGGATAAAGATTCGCAAGGATTGATATTGCTTACCAACGATGGCGATATCATCAACAAAATACTTCGTGCCGGAAATAATCACAAGAAAGAGTATGTGGTAACGGTTGATAAACCAATCAATGAAGAGTTCGTGCAAAAGATGTCGCAAGGGGTGCCTATCTTGGATAGGGTTACTCGTAAATGCGAAGTAAAGATGGTTTCTCCTCATGTGTTTCACATCACATTGATACAAGGTTTGAATCGTCAAATTCGTCGTATGTGCGAATATTTCGGCTATCAAGTAACCAAACTTGAGCGTACTAAGATTATGAACGTCAGCCTAGGCAATTTGAAACAAGGTGAATGGCGTGACTTGACCGAGAAAGAGCTTAACACGTTGTTTGATATGATCGAGGATTCTGAAAATACAGTAAAAGAGAATCCAAAGAATAAGGATCAACGTAAATCGAGCGGCAAGAAGAAACCTGTTAAACATTTCAATAAAGAGGAAGAGGGTACAGAAGAACCTCACTCTTCTTTTGGCGGTAAGAAACGTTCAAGAGGTAGAGGGTATAATCAAAATGCAGAACGTAGCGAAGCTATTGCTGCAAACAAGAAAAGACCTTCGGCCGGTGGACGTGCTGCAAAGAATACTACTTCTGCTCCACGTGGCGAAAAGACATCTTCGTCTGCACCACGCGTTGGAAAGAGTAGAGCCGAAAATGTAAAGAGTGCTCCATCAAGAGGCGGCAAATCATTTGCTCCATCAAAAGGTGGTGGCAAGCGTAGATAAAAGATACTAACCTGTTCTGATAGTTGATCATCGCTTCGCATGAATACGCTTTCTGCGTTTCACGATATGTAAGACGATGAAGAATATCAAAACTATCGATACCTTATCATGAATTTCAATCAATGTATGGCGAAGCGTTTGTGCTTCGCCATTGTTGTATAGCCATGGCCAGAAACCCAAGATCGCTGATAGGGCAAACAATATCGAAAACGTGATTAACTCTCTGTTGCGCTTGAAACGTTTGTGCATGATAACTCCTTTGTACCATTTGCGGTGTCGATAAATATGTATCAGACACAATACAAAAAATACACTTGCCGCTACCTGATGGAACAGTTGCCATTGCGGATAAATCAATCCTCCCATTTGGTGGTTTATCATGGTGCTTCTATCGTCAACTCCAATGTGGTAACCTATTTGCATCAATACACCCGTTAGGCAAGTTGCCACGCCAGTTGTGAGCAATGAATAGTTCAGTACTTTCTTGTTTATCATCATGCTTCTTTTTTGGATGCAAAGTTAGTTGCACCCTAAGCAACCGACGATAACTTATGTTAATTAAGGTGATGTATCAATTTAAGGAAATCACAAAATAATAGAGAGAAAAAGCTGTATGTATGCAACATTTATTAACTTTGGTTTTAATAAATGTGAACCATTTATGAAGTAGCACCTACAATACTACTATAAAAGTGTCTTTTTGTTTAATATTTTAATACATA
Organism: uncultured Bacteroides sp.; assembly: GCA_947074345.1. Lineage (GTDB taxonomy): Bacteria > Bacteroidota > Bacteroidia > Bacteroidales > Bacteroidaceae > Bacteroides. Next base: position 12,096 of record CAMTPH010000031.1, read on the forward strand.
CACACATGAACAAGAACAGAAAAAACAAAGTATTGCGAATTATCACTATTAATGTTGTCATATTTGCTATTGTACTTGCAGTTATTCCTACGTTTATAATGAGAAAAATGCTCAATCAAAAGATTGAGTACACCAAGATGTGGACACCAGAGGAATATGGAGTTGAAAAAGCAGATACGCTTTATCTAAAATCTTCTGACGACTATACCGTTGAGGTCTTCGCCGTTGAAGCTGATAACCCAAAGTGTGCGATAATATGCCTAACAGGTATGAGTAATCCCTCGGTGAGTATCTATTATGGACACTCGAAGATGTTTCTTGATGAGTCTTATTCAAGCTTTCTGACTGAGGTAAGAGGTCATGGAGGTAGTGATGGAGATAGAATCTGTGCAGGATATCAAGAGTGGAGAGATGTTAAGGCTGTGACGGATTATATTAAATCTCAACCCCAATATAAGGATGTGCCTATTGTAATTATTGGAACATCGATGGGTGGTGTTGTAGCAATAAATTCTATAGGGCAGAATGATGATATAGATGCACTGATTTCAATCTCTGCTTATTCGTCTTGGGAAGATATATTCTGTGATAATATGGCGCTTAATGCACCCTCTTTTTTGGTGAGTATGGAACGACCATTTGTCAACCTTGTATCAATGTTCAAGTATGGAGTAAATTCATGGAGAGTTAGACCTAAAACCTTAATTAAAGAACTTAATGAACGTCCGGCACTCATTATGCACACCAAGGATGATAGTCAGGTAGCTTATTCTAACTTTGAACGTATCATCAGCAATGCTCCCAAAGGTGTTGAAACCTATGTGCGAGAGGGCGATATACACTTCTTTGCAGCAGATTTTTCAAATCCACAAAGCGATACATTGTACTGCGATAGAATCAATGGCTTTATTAAAGGCGTTGTTACTAACTATGCTGGCAATAAGATATGATCTTCAGACATAAATTTTACTCTTCTATCTATTAATATTGCTGTCTAACTGAAGGCTATACTAAAAAGAGAAGCTGATACCCAAAGTTGCCGACGATAACTTATGTTAATGAAGGTGGGTATTATTTGCGATTGCGTATTCTGCTGAGTGAAACAGGCGTAATGCCTAGATATGAAGCGATATAATGTTGTGGCACACGTTGCACAATATCAGGATGCACCCTAAGAAGTTCATGATAACGTTCTTCGGGTGTATCTTTTATGCGCGATAAGAACAAATGCGCATAGTTATGAAAGCGGTTGGTTAAGAAATCAATGAAATCATCTTTTATCCCCGGTGTAGTTTGCATGATCTTATCATACATAGTCTTATCTATCACCAATACCTCACAATCTTCAATCGATTCGATATAAAACATGCTTGGCGATTGGCTAAAGAAGCTATCAATAGATGCCACTACACTATTCTCCACAAAAAACTGAAATGTTATATCCTTGCCATCTTTATTGAACCACATGCGCAATACACCCTTCTTTATATAATAGATGGTATGCGATACTTCGCCTTCCCTTAGCAATGTTGTCTTGGCTGGTATGGCTTGCAACGTATGTGCACAATTGCTTTCGATGATTTGGGCTAGTTTGGTATTCATTGAAGTGGTTTTTATAAGAGTTCAATAGGATACGCGTCTGGGGGATGTGTAGACTACTTTACTTATATTATTATTACAAATATCATTATAACTTTTTAGAATTTGAATTTTACCATTGTTTATTTTTGCTGCCAGGTAATGAATGATATGTATTATTCACTTTAAATCTAATTATAATACGCCTGCACTTCAACCAATCTCTATCTATTTTGTTTATAAAATAAATTATTTCCATTGGAAACATAGTTTATTGGAAATTAAATATATCTTTGTGATATTATTTCCAATGGAAAGTAAACAATGAGATTATAAACAATAAATAGGACTTTATGAAACACATAATTATTGGAGGAGTTGCAGGTGGTGCAACAGCAGCAGCAAGAATACGTAGAATAGACGAGTTTGCAGAGATTATCATCTTCGAGAAAGGGGAGTATATATCGTATGCCAATTGTGGATTGCCTTACTACATAGGGGGTACAATAACCGATCGCGAGAAATTGTTTTTGCAAACACCGGCTTCGTTTGGTGGACGGTTTAATATAGATGTGCGCGTCAGTAGTGAGGTTACTGCTATTGATACGGAAGCGAAAAATGTAACGGTGCGCAAGGCCGATGGTTCTACTTATACAGAATCGTACGATAAATTGCTTCTTTCGCCAGGGGCAAATCCTGTTCGCCCACCATTGCCCGGCATAGATTTGGATGGCATTTTCACATTGCGCAATGTGAATGATACCGATCAGATAAAGAACTACCTCAATACGCACAAGGTTGAAAATGCTGTAGTGGTTGGTGCAGGCTTTATTGGATTAGAGATGGCAGAGAATCTTCACCATGCCGGTGCACATGTATCGGTAGTTGAAATGGGTAATCAGGTGATGGCTCCTGTTGATTTCTCAATGGCATCGATTGTTCATGAACACTTAATGCACAAAGGGGTAGACTTATACTTGGAGCAAGGAGTAGAACATTTTGAAAAGACGGGCGAAAAGATAAAGGTCTTCTTCAAGAGTGGTATCTCGATAGAAGCCGATATGGTAATTCTATCGATTGGTGTTCGCCCCGAAACGACATTGGCTAAATTGGCAAATCTTAAGATTGGCGAAGCTGGTGGTATTTGGGTTGATGAATATCTGCAAACATCGATGCCCGATATCTATGCGGTAGGCGATGCTATTGAGTTTCCCAATCCAATCACCGGAAAGCCTTATTTGAATTACTTGGCCAATCCGGCTAATCGCCAGGCACGTATTGTTGCCGATAATATGGTATGGGGTAATAAATATGCTTACGAAGGGGCTATTGCTACATCGGTAGCTAAGGTATTTGATATGACTGTGGCATCGACCGGTTTGCCTGAGAAGCGATTGATTCAGATGGGTATGGATTACAATCGTTCAACTACGCATGGTTCATCGCATGCCGGATATTATCCCGATGCATTGCCGTTGACAATCAAGATTACATTCGATCCGAAGAACGGAAAACTATATGGTGCACAGTGTGTAGGCTTCGATGGGGTAGATAAACGTATCGACCAGATAGCGTTGCTCATTAAGATGGGTGGTACTATTTATGATCTTTGTCGTTTGGAACATGCCTATGCGCCTCCGTTCTCTTCGGCCAAAGATCCGATTGCAATAGCGGGCTATGTGGCGAGCAATATTATAAGTGGGGCAATGCCTATCTTCACTTGGAGAGAGATTGCAGGTATTGATACAAGCAAGGTTTTGTTGGTAGATGTGCGTACACACGAAGAGTTTGCTATGGGTACCATCGAAGGTGCTATTAATATTCCATTGGATGATTTGCGCAATCGCTTATCCGAGATTCCCACCGATAAGTCTATCTATCTGTTCTGTGCTGTTGGATTGAGAGGTTATTTGGCTTTGCGCATCTTACTAGCTAGAGGATACAAGGATGTGAAAAATCTTTCGGGTGGATATAAGATATACAAGGTGGCAACCATGTCTATTGTGAATAAGACTCAACCTGCAAAAGAGAGTATTGAACCCAATAAGCACGATATGAAAGTGCTAAAGATTGATGCTTGCGGATTGCAATGTCCCGGGCCAATCATGAAGGTGAAACAGGCCATGGATAATGCTCAGTTAGGCGATCGGGTAGAGGTTGTATCTACCGATGGAGCTTTTGCACGCGATGTACAAGCGTGGTGCAACTCTACCGGAAATAAACTGATATCGCAAACTGCCGATAAAGGTAAATATGGTGTTGTTATCGAAAAAGGCGAAAAAAGTTGTACTTTTGTCAACACATGCAATGGCAAGGGCAAAACGTTTATCATGTTTAGCGATGATCTTGATAAGGCGTTGGCTACGTTTATCTTGGCCAATGGTGCAGCTGCTACCGGACAAAAGACGACTATCTTTTTTACTTTCTGGGGACTGAATACTATAAAGAAGGTGGCGAAACCCAAAGTAGAAAAAGATCTTTTCGGAAAGATGTTTGGTGCAATGTTGCCTTCGCACTCTAAGAAATTGAGCTTATCAAAGATGAGTATGTTGGGTGCTGGCGATAAGATGATGCGCTATATCATGAAGAACAAAGGAGTTGACTCATTGGAGTCGCTTCGCCAACAAGCTATCGATAGTGGTGTAGAGTTTATCGCTTGCCAAATGTCGATGGATATAATGGGTGTTGCACGCCAGGAACTATTAGATGAGGTAACCGTTGGTGGTGTGGCTACCTATATGGAACGAGCCGAAAATGCGAATGTAAATTTATTTATCTAGAAATGGAAAGACTTTGTAAAATAAGAGATATACAACGAAGTGTCATTGCTTTTGAACAGCAGTTTGAGAAACAGTATGGCATCTCGCTCAATGAAGGTATGCTGCTCTGCTCGCTTACTAAACACGAGCAACTCACATCAGGCGAACTTGGCGAATTGCTGGGTTTGACTGCTTCGAATATGTCGAAAGTAATTGCTTCGGTTGAGAAGAAAGAGTTGATAGAACGCTTTATTTGCAAAGAAGATAAACGACAAATGCGCTTTTCGCTTACCGATGCTGGCCGAAAACTGATTGAATCTATCCATTGTGGCGAGGTTGATACTCCTGCTTTGCTAGAATCAATTATTTCTAATCATAATTTCTAAAAAAGTCTATTTATATAAAGTGCGACCATACGTCAATATGATGTATGGTCGCTTGCTTATTATAAATCAGATCTGTTTTCTGGATATACAGGTTTATTCTGTGCCATTTTCAATAACTGGGCGCACAGTAAATCCGGCTTCTCTATTATTATTGTATAATCCTCCACCATCTTCGAAACTATAATTCCATATTATAGTGGTAGTTTCGTTGGCACATGATGCAGTCCATATATTTATATATTCGCCAGGTGCTGTCATTACTCCTCCTTCTCCTGATATAAAACCTGAAAATGGAACAAATATAGAAGCCATGGATATGGGATTGTAAACTAATTGTCCCCAATAAGCTGCTTCATCTGTGCCAGTACTAGTTCCATTATCACTAGAAATATCTGAACGGTCAAAGAATCCATCAGCGAGATATGCATATATCATATTGTCTACAGGAGAAAATGGAGTGTAGAAAAATGATTGAACAATCTCAGACGTTTGGGGCGTTGAAGCTGCTGGACCTGTAATGCTGCCATCACTTGGGCGACGGAAATTGACAGTTCCACCATAGGTTAACGGGTAATCTATAGGTGCTGACTCATGTTCAGCTTGTAATGTCGACCAATAGCCACTAGGTGAAGTGTAGTTCCATGGATCAGCATTTTGTGTTGGACTATATGCATATCTAGGATAAGTAGCATTTGCCCATTGAAAAAGTGCACCAGTTTGCGTTGGATATTCAGTAAAGCGACTAGGATTATTGCCAGTTCTAGCACGATTACACTGCATATTTAGTGTATCCGCAGTCAGATTAAACGGAGAAACTTTATTGGCTAACGGGCGCCAAGTAGGACCCGATGCCCAGGATTGAGTACTTCCATATATATCAGTTGGGCGCATTAAGTAATCGGGATCTTCACCCTGACGAACGAAAAAGAATTGAGCACTTTTGCCTTCATCCCAAGTAATAGCTATCATTGCATATCTAGCTGGATAAGTGCTTGTTGGAGTATATGTATTCTTTAGTCCAACTCGAAAATACATACTACTACTGCTGGATGTATTTCCTGAAATGGAAGTAGCCGTACTTTCAACCGGAGGAGTGTCTTCACCCGTACTGACAGTTGTTGGAGGCCAAGCAAAAGAACTTCCATCTAGTACGATATCTCCTTCTTCCCATTGGCTATCCATCTTATATACATAGGCATTCCAATCTCCAATTTCACAATCGATGTGAATGAGTCTTTCTCCCACCTGATCACATCTCCAGAAAGCACCTGCATACGATTTTCTGCTAGAAGGTATATAACTCATCGAATTTTGAGTGATAGTTATTGTGCCATCTGAACTATTATTATTTGGATAAATCGTAGCAGTACGGTTTTGTCCCGAATTTATTAAGTTTTCTGCGATAATGGCATATACTTTTGCATTACCTATTCCTGAAACAGTAGCAGAAGCATCAGAACCATCTCCATTTAATGAAAATGTAAGCCATGATTCTGGAGAAGTTAACGTCCATGTTCCATAATCGGGTGTACTGGTTATCGAAATCGTATCTATCGATTTTAATGCATTCACAGTCAATTCTGATGGATTAAATGTAAGTACAGCTTCGGGTCTGTCAACTATTAATTGATAGATATGTCGGTCGCCGGCTGTCAATACTGTATCGGGCAGATTAAAAACTAGATCATCTTCACCTTCAATCTTTAAAGTAACTTTAGCATCGCTTCCAAGCTTCTGAGGAATTAACATTAGATAGCCGTTAGATGCGGTTAGCTCTGTCGACATTGTCATGGATAGTGTATCATTATCCAATCCCACTTGAATGGATGTTGTGTCGGGAGCAGAAAGATTGCTCCAACTAACAGTCGAACCATCCATGCTTAGATCTCCTTCGAGCGAAATGCCACTAAGCGATATACTAGTAACAATTTTATCTTCGCCCATCCCTTCAAATCCGATACAAGTCAGAGCGTGTTGCATTACGAATGTTACCGTAGTACCTGAACTAATATTAAGATTATATTTAGGCGCTGCAACCATTAGATCGGGTTGATTGGCGGTAGTAGTAGGTGTTGAATAATGCAACACTGGTACTCCTGTAGTACTTAATACACTAATGCCATTCTCATCGGTTGCCGTTGGCGAATAGGAAAAGAAAGTGACGTTTGCATCATCGTATGCAGGCCAATAAGTTAACTTTGAATAACTCCAAGATGAAGTACCCGTTCCCACGCCATTGTTGGTTACTACTAAACCATCGAATAGTGATGGTTCGGCTGTGCTTCCCACTTCATCCCATGTATAATCTGTACCATTGCCTGTATAATAGCCATAGACACAAATATTAGCAATATCATTTGAGGAAGTTACCGGTGTTCCGCGAGTAAAATCATTTACTTTATTTATGGCGGCAAAAGATATCCGTGATATACTATTATCATCGTAAATCTCATGATCCCTACATCCCGTAAGAATACAAATGAAGATAAATATGCAAGATATTAATCCCTTATGGTTCATATCTTTTATTCTATAAAATATAATATTAAGTTATCATCACACATTGCTGTTATGTAAAACGATTATTTATATAAAATTGTTTAAAGTTAATGACTTGTTATTTAAGATGTTTTACATTTGGTGCTTTCTTTTCGGCATAATTTGGATATTTATACTTAGGCATTCCTAAAATCATAACTGCACACATCACCTCATCGCTCGATAGTATTTTAGCAAAACCTTCAGGGTCTTTCTTTATTGCTTGGATAATAAATCCTCCATATATCTGACTAACACCTAATGCTTCTGCCATCAACGAACCATTTTGATAAGCTAGATTACAATCTATCTCACCATACGTATTTGTCTTTGGAGCATGAATGAATATCACTGCAGGCGCATTGCGCAATACCATATCGTTTCCTTTCTCAAATTGCTTTCTCATCTCCTTAAGCATAGGGATATATTTGGCTAGTTTGGGTGGTAGTGTACTTAGATCTGCTTCTTTCGTATCGTGCAAGTATGGTTTAAACATGCCCTCAAATACATCGAGTGTATGTTCGGTAACCTCTTTCAGCTTCTTCTTGTCGGTTATTACGGTGTAAGCCACTTGCATGGAGTTGCTAGCTGTTGGTGCACTACAAGCTGCTTCAATAATTTTTTCTATATACTCTATAGGTACAGCTTCTTTTGATAGCGCTCTATTTGAACGACGCGATTTAAGTAATAACATCAACGACTCTGGCGATGGTCGTTTGTCATAATCTATCTGATGTACTCGGTTTGGAGGAAACAGTTCGTGTATAACCGAAGCGGTAGGACATACCATTACGCAATGTCCGCAACCGATACATTTTTCAGGATAAGCAGGTACAGGTATCGATTTACTCTCTTGAGTAAATACATGAATAGGACATACTTGTACACATTTACCACACTTGATGCAGCTCTCTGAAGCAATTAAAATATTCATATTAAATCGATTTAATAGTTATAACAACTCTCTAATGATAAGTATCATGATAAAGTAGAACACCCTTTGTGCGAAGAAGTTCTACACCATTTACAAGAATTTCTTTAACCACTCGGGAGTTCCAAAGGGTACATATCGATATTTTATATCCATCGATAGCTTTCGTTTTAATACCGCTTTGGTGTGCGAGAATGTTTTAAAGCTATAATGACCATGATAGTTACCTATGCCACTATAGCCCACACCACCAAACGGAAGGTTCGGATTGGATAGTTGAATCACTGTATCGTTCATACACATCGTACCCGACGAAATATGTTTGATAATGTAATCTTCGTCAGACTCTTTGCCAAAGAAGTAGAGCGATAATGGTTTCGGTTTACTGCGTATGAATGATGCAATCTCTTTTAAATCGTCTATTACGATGATAGGCAGTACCGGACCAAATATCTCTTCGTGCATAATGGTTGAATCTAAAGATGGCGAATCGATGATAGTAGGAGAGATGTATTTATTATCTATATCGACTTGATTGCCAAACACGACTGTGCCGTTTGATGTATTTATCAAATCGTTTACTCGTTGTGTTGCCTTCACACTAATCATTCTCGAATAGTACTTGCTATTGAGAAAGTCATCGCCATAAAAGAAGTCTATGTATTGAATGAGTCTCTTTATCAACTCCTCTTTCTCGTTTTTGGTTACTACTATATAATCTGGGGCAACACACGTTTGTCCGGCATTCATAAACTTACCCCAAACAATTCTTTTGGCTGCCACATCGATGTTGTCGCAGTTATAAACGATGCAAGGCGACTTACCTCCCAACTCTAATGTATAAGGTACTAAGTTCTGTCCGGCATGCTGCGCCACATATTTACCAAAGGTGGTGCTTCCGGTAAAGAAAATATAATCGAGTGGCTTATCCAACAGATAATCGAGTTCTTCTTTACCACCCTCAACAAACGCCACATATTGCGGTTCGAAGGTCTCTTCAATAATCTTTTTGGTGATTATGGTTGTATCTACTGTTTGTGGCGATGCCTTTAGCAATATACAATTGCCTGCTGCTATGGCTCCAACCAGCGGAGCAAAGCACAATTGAAATGGATAGTTGAAAGGACTGATGATTAAGACTGTGCCATAAGGATCGTACACTAATTCGCTCGAAGCAGGAAACAAGAATAGGGGAGTCTTTACTTTCTTGTTCTTGGCCCATTTAGAGAGATGTTTTACAATGAAATCTATTTCGGATAGTACGAAGTTTATCTCTGCATAGAAACTTTCGCCTGCCGATTTATGAAGATCATTAAACATGGCCGATTGAATTTCATTGGTATATTTCGATATAGTGCCTTTCAGTTTCAACAATTGAGTCTTTCTGAATTCGATATCGTAAGTAGCATGGCTCTCAAAATAGGTTTTCTGAGTGGCAAGCAATTTATCTATTTCAGGATAAGTTTGATCCATAATGATTTGTTGTTATATATTGTAAATATAGAAATAAACGATTAATATCTATTGTCTTATCATTTAAATGTCAGTTGGTTCCTTTTCTTCTTCTTCGCACTCTTTAATTGGTTTAGAAATTATTCGAAGCGATTGGTCGTAAGTGATGTAGCTCCATACCCAATCGATAAAGACTGTCAACTTGTTTTTCAGTCCGAATATCGATCTAAGGTGAATGAAACACCAGATAAACCAAGCCATAAAGCCACTAAACTTATACTTGCCTATCTCTGCAATAGCTGCATTGCGACCGATGGTAGCCATCGAACCTTTGTTGTTGTATATAAAAGCTCTCTTATCCGTTAGACCATTATTCAGATTGTGTGCTAAGTTTGCAGCTTGTTGCATAGCTACTTGTGCCACCTGCTCATTGTCTTTGCCGTTTTCAACAAAAGCAATATCGCCAAGTGCAAATATATGCTGTTCACCTTTCACCTGATTATAGTCATCAGTCAATATACGGCCGTTCTTCAGCATCGATTCATCCGATAGTCCTTTTATATGATTGGGTGCAACACCGGCTACCCAAATCACATTCTTTGTTTTTAGTGTCGATTTATCCGATAGCATTATTGTCGAACCATCGTAATCGGTAACAAAGAGATTGTTTATCACCTGCACACCTAGGTTTTTCAGATGTCCCTCTGTTTTGGCAGATAGGCTTGCATCGAATGTCGATAATACCCGGTCCATCCCATTTATCAGATAAATCATTATCTCGCTTTGGTCTAGTTGCGGATAGTCTTTCGGGAATACAAACTTCTTCATCTCGGCTATAGCACCCGCCATCTCAACACCCGTTGGTCCACCGCCCACAACAACAAAGTTCAATAGTTCTCTTCGTAATTCATCATCGGCAGTATTCATGGCGTTCTCCATATTTTGCAAGATAGCGTTACGGATGTTCAAAGCCTCTCCAGTCGATTTCAAGGTTAGTGTATTGCAACAAAGTTTCGTATTACCATAATAGTTGGTATCGCATCCTATAGCAATCACCAGATAATCGTATTCCACTTCACCGATAGAGGTTATGAGAGTATTCCTTGAGCGATCTACTGAGATAGCTTTACACATTCTATAATATAGACCTTGTTGTTTTTGGAAAATCTTTCTGAAAGGAAAGGAGATACTACTCGGTTCGATACCCGAAGTAGCTACCTGATAAAGCAAAGGCTGAAACTGGTAATTGTTTCGCTTATCGATAAGCACTACTTGATATTTGGTTCTATCCAGTTTCTGTATCAGCTTCATACCTGCAAAACCTCCACCCAATATTACAACACGCATCTTTTCTCCTTTATCGGGTATGTTAGCTATCTGACTCATACTTAGATGTATTTATAGTTCTACGATGAAATAGTAACAATTACATTTGGTCGATAGTTTATCATGCAAACTAAATCAGTTTGGATTGTGCCTGTATTGGGTAGGAGTAACCCCCGTAGCATTCTTAAAGAACTTGCAGAAGAACGAGGTATTCGAGAAGTTTAGTTCATCGGATATCTCGGTAATATTTTTATCGGAATATTGCAAAGCTACCTTTGCCCGGTAGATTAGCGAACGGTTAATCCAGTACATTACGCTATGCCCACTCTCTTTCTTGACGATGATACTTAAATAACAACTCGATACGCATAACTCCTTTGCATAGAAATCGATGTTGCGCTCTTCTGTACTATGTAGCTTTACCAAAACAAAGAACTTCTTCATCAGAATATCTCGACGGTTTAATGTTTTGTTTTTATCTATCGATACTTGGTTGTACATGAATATCGTATTTTGATAAAGCGCTTCGGATAAGGATGTAACTATGTTGGCTTGATACTCCTGCGATTTAATGACCAACCAGATAAAATCAAAATAGCTGCGTATTAATGTATCATCATTATCATTCAGTGCAAAGTGCAAGCAGTCGCTATCGTGCATTATATCTACAATATTGCTCTTGCTATTGTCGGGCAATGTAATGGCTTGTATCGTGTAGTCTTGAGAGTGGCTGTTCACTTCAACAATAGATTGTGGCGGTATAATTAAAACATCGCCTTGCTTTATATGATGCTCAACAAGATTGATTGTATAAATTGCATCACCATTTAAGATATGCATGATGCGACCGGCATCAATATTGTATGGTTGGTTTAGCTTCAACCATGATGAAGAATGATTTGTTGTACTTTTAGCAAAGATGAAATCTTCATTTACAATAACACCATCCTGCTTACCCGAATCAACATTTAAAGCAGTGGTACGAAGGTCTTCTACAATTTTATTCATAACCGTATTACTTAACGCAAAGTTAATAAATAACCCAAATATGATGATTTTATAGAGTAAAATATAAGGATTAGAACATTTTCGTAAAGAATCAATTAACAATCTAGATTTGTTTTGGTTCTACCTTTGCAGAGTCAATTAATAATAATAACAAAATAGATTATGGAAGCGAATAAAATTAAAGGTGAAGCAAAAAGTCTTGTATTAGATAACGGAGTGGAACTTACTTATTGTGAACTTGGCAAAGAGAACAAAGAAATCATTGTATCGGGTGCATTCTATTTCCATACATTTATGCCGGTACTCGAAGAGTTGGCAAAGAAATATCATATATTTGGTATTGTAATGCGTATGGATGGTGAAATCACCGAGCGTACTGCCGAAGGAGGAAACAACTGGCCTCGCCAGTGGGGTAAAGATATATATGAGTTTACTCAAAAGATGGGTATTGAGAAGTTTAACTATGTAGGCAAATGTCATGGAACATTGCCCGGATGGTATATTGCACGCAATCACCCCGAAGTATTAATGTCGTTTGGTAGTTTCTTCCTTGCGCCACATGTGTTGGAAGCTAATGATAACTATTGGATGAGTCTATTAATGAGTGGCAAAGCTGAAGAGGCAATGAAAGTTGCTTTGCGCAAACCAGAAACGGGACTTAAAAAGAAGATGGAAGAGGTTGCTGCATTAGGCGATATGGCATCCAATCCAGAAGCTGTTTTACAAGCCGAAAGAGCACACCTTATCTGGGACAATACTGAAGAGGTGAAAGAGTATTTAGCGAATATGACAATACCGGTATGCTATCTTTTCGGAACAGAAGATCCTTTGTTCAACGATTGGAAAGACAATAACATATGGGCTATGTTGCACACCAAAGGCGCGCGTTCAGTTATATTAAGTGGTGAGCGTCATTTAATGGAGCTTGATACTCCTGAGCGTGTAGCACAAGAGGCGCTTATATTTATAGAAGAGAGCAAAAAGATATATTGATAGTTCGCTATACATAAACAAAAACCGAGCACCCGTCCATTAAAAGATGAGTGCTCGGTTCTGTTTTATATCTATCCGAAAGATATTATTTCTTTTGACCTGCAGGTTCTTTCAACCACATATCTAGCCAGTTGAAGAAGGTGCGTTGCCAAAGCATACCGTTTTGTGGACGAAGTACCCAGTGATTTTCATCAGGGAAGATTAATAGTTCGGCAGGTACACCACGCATTACAGCAGCATCAAAGGCAGCCATTGCTTGATTAGCCAAGATACGATAATCTTTCTCGCCATGGATACAAAGGATAGGAGTATCCCATTTATCAACAAAGCGGTGAGGTGAGTTAGCAAAAGTGCGTTGAGCAGTTGCATTGTTCTTATCCCAATAAGCACCACCCATATCCCAGTTAGCAAACCATTTCTCTTCGGTTTCTAGGTATTGCATCTCCATGTTGAAGATACCATCGTGTGCAATGAAAGCTTTAAAACGTTTTTCGTGTTGACCGGCCAACCAGTATACAGAGTAACCTCCGAAGCTAGCACCTACACAACCCAAACGATCGTTGTCTACATACCCTTCTTTAGAAACTGCATCGATAGCCGATAGATAGTCGCGCATACATTGACCACCATAATCACCGCTGATCTCTTCATTCCATGCATTGCCAAAGCCAGGCAAGCCACGACGATTAGGCGCTACAATGATGTAACCATTGGCTGCCATCAATTGCAAGTTCCAACGATAACTCCAGAATTGGCTTACTGCACTTTGTGGACCACCTTGACAATATAATAAGGTAGGATATTTCTTGTTTGGATCGAACTGTGGAGGATAGATTACCCATGTCAACATCTCTTTGCCATCGGTTGTCTTAATCCAACGACCCTCTACATTACCCATCTCTACTTGGTCGTAGATGTTCTTGTTTATGTTTGTCAACTGAGCAGTTGCACCATTCATGTCGATTGAATAGATCTCGTCGCCCATGCTCATTGAGTGGCGTTTCGAGATTAGTTTATCACCTAATAGGATAGGAGCTACATAATCGTATTTGCCACTTGTGATTGGTTTCACTACATCGTTTGCCAAGTCAAGTGAATAGATTTGAACTTCGCCATGCCAAGGACCGGTGAAGTAGATAGTTTTAGAATCGGCACTCCATGTATAAGAGTCTACATTCGATTCGAATGCACGGCTTACAAATCTCTTTTCGCCGGTTGCCAAGTTCATGATGAACAAGCGGTTTTGATCTGCTTCGTAACCATCGCGTTCCATACTCAACCACGAGATGTATTTGCCATCGGGCGAGTATTGAGGGTTTGTATCATAACCTAAGTTCTCAGGAGTGATGTTAGTAGTCTGTTTGCTATCAATATTGTACACATAGATATCCGAGTTGGTAGAGATAGCATACTCCATACCAGTCTTTTTGCGGCTAGTGTAAGCTATGTTTTTAGAATCTGTGCTCCATGCCAATTGCTCGATACCGCCAAAAGGTTTCATAGGACTTTCAAATGGTTCGCCTTGCATGATATCAATCACGTTGGCAATGCCATTGCCGCTAAAGTCGGCTAAGAAAGGATGAGGTGCAGTCGTTTTCCATTCATCCCAATGTTTGTACATCAAGTCTGATACGATGATGCCTGTAGCATCGGGTAGATCAGGATAAAGATCGGCTGTACTGTCTTTTACTTTCACCTGCGAGATAAACAATAGTTTTAGTTCATCGGGCGAAAAAGCGAATCCTTCGATATCGCCATCGTAGTTAGTTATCTGCACCGGGTCGGTACCATCGGGGCGGATAGAATGTATCTGGTTAGATCCACTTTCATTGCTAAGGAAAGCAATGCGCGAACCGTTTTCAATCCATACCGGACTGCTTTCTTGATAAGGAGAACGAGTTAAGTGTTTTGCATCCGAACCATCCGCATTCATAATGTAAAGGTCGCGGTTGCTCTTGTTCTGTTGCACGCTATAGTACGCTACTGTGTACACAATCTTTTGTGCATCTGGCGAAACAACTACATCGCCCATACGGCCCATTGCCCATAATGCTTCGGGAGTCATTCGTTTGTTTTCGATCTTTATCTCCGAAGGACCAATCAAACTCTCCGGTTGTCCGGTTCCTGTTGTACCTCCGCATGATGTCAATGCCAATGCAGCTGTCATAAATAATAGATTAATAGACTTCATAAAGTGATATTTTATTAAAAGTATTACAAAAGTAACATTTTGAAGCCATTTCTATCTCTTACCGTGCACTAAATTTGTTTCTTCTGCCAGTTGCCTTTCTTTATATAGATGTACGAGAATAGCCAGATAAATCCACCATAGATAATCTCGGAAGTCCAACTGAAGGTAACATCCATCTTTAGATATAATATGAAGTAGATGCAAAAGGCCATATATATAAATAAGGTAAGGCACTCAATGAGTAAGGCTGTGCGTGTGTTGCCTGTGCCCGATACGGCTTGAAAGTAGATATTGCCCGGTACAAGAAACAGGTAAGCGAAACAAAGCACCCACAATGATGGTACAGAGGCTTCTATTAAAGTATCCATGTCGGTATAGATGCGCAATATCAGTTCGGGGAATATACAAAAGAAGATAAGCACCGGTATCACAAACAGATAACAGATGCGCATGTGTTGTACGATGGTTCCCGGAACACACTCTTTTTCGCCTGCACCAATGAGGTTGCTCACTAGCGAACCGCAGGTTGCAGCAAAAGCCATTAGCACCATAAATATAATGCCCGATACATTGCGCACAATATTGGCAATGGCTATCGATCGTTCGCCTAGATGCTCAATGAAGAGGAAGAAAAAGAACCAAGTAGAAAGCGACAAGAAGTTTTGCAACATGGTCCACACCGAGATGTTCAGTATGCGCTTAAGTGGTTTAAAGCTGATGCGTGGCAAGATGTTTAAGCCAAACTTGCGACAGTCTATCTTGCCCCATGTGTAGATGATGAAGAAGACAGTAGAGATAAGTTCGGCCAATGAAGAACCGATGGCAGCTCCGGCAATACCCAACTGAGGAAACCCGAACTTACCAAATATCAATATATAGTTGAATAGTACGTTAGCCGAAACCATTACAATCGAGTTCAACGTAAGTACTTTGGTTTGGGTTGTACCTACAAAGAAGGCACGAAACATCACCATGATAAAAGAGAACAAGAATCCATATACACGCCACTCCATATAACTGCTTGCTGCTTCGTATATCTGAGGCGAATTGATGAGCTTGCTCAATACGATAGGCGAGAAGATTTGAGAGAGCGTAAACATGACAATTGCCAGTGCAATCAAGAAATAGGTACCTTGATAGAAGATTGATCCCACTTCGTGATAGTTGCCTTCGCCATTGCGTCGTGCAATTAGTATTTGTGCTCCAAAGCTAAATCCAAAAGCTAACATATAGATGGCGATGTAGTATACACCGGCCAATGCAGATGCCCCCAATTCAATTTCGCCTACACGTCCTAAGAAGG
>CAMTPH010000032.1 GCA_947074345.1 uncultured Bacteroides sp.
ATCATAACTGCTGAAGCCTCGGTGGATAGCTCCCAAGCGTTTTAAACCTGCATTGTTGATACGCTCTAAAGCTCCAATCCATAACTCCAAGTCAGGGTTTACTGGGTTTTTAACCAATACAGGGATATCAACTCCTTGCAATGCATCGGCAATCTCTTGAACAGCAAATGGATTGGCTGTAGTACGCGCTCCTACCCAAAGCAAATCGATACCCGCTTTCAAACATTCGTAAACGTGTTTCGCTGTAGCTACTTCGGTAGAGACATACATACCAGTCTCTTTTTTTACCTCTTTCAACCAACTAAGTCCTTCTACTCCTACACCTTCGAAACCACCTGGCTTAGTACGTGGTTTCCAAATACCGGCACGAAATATTTTAATACCTTTTCCCGATAAATCGCGTGCAGTTGTCATTACTTGTTCTTGTGTCTCGGCACTACAAGGGCCGGCTATAACCATAGGTCTTTTAGACTCTACGCCTGGAAGTAAAATTGATTCGAGTTCCATATCTATATTTATTTTTTATTTATTACTTGTTTAATTCTTGTTAGCGCCTCGGCTAACTTATCGTCTTTGCAACAAAGTGAGATTCGTATATAGCGAGCACCGTTGCTGCCAAATATAAATCCCGGTGTGATAAATACACGTGCTTCGTGCAATATCTTTTCTGTCAGTTGTTCTACATCTTTGTATTCTGCAGATATCTTTCCCCAAAGAAACATTCCAACTTGATCTTTATCGTAAGTACAATTGAGTACATCCATAATTTCACCAGCTATCTGGCGGCGATTACGATAGTTTGTATTGTTGCACTCATACCAACTCTCGTCTGCACCAAGAGCAGTAGCAGCTGCTAGTTGCATAGCACGATACATACCACTATCTATGTTGCTCTTTACCTTTAGTATCCATTGTACAAAGTTGGCATTCGAAGCAAGCATACCAATACGCCATCCGGGCATGTTGTGACTTTTACTCATTGAGTTAAACTCAATGCAACAATCTTTTGCTCCCTCTATGCTGAGAATACTAATCGGTTTATCATTTAAGATAAAACTGTATGGGTTGTCGTTAACAATAACGATGTTGTGCTTGCGTGCAAAGTCAACCAACTTTTGGTACAACTCTATCGATGCATTGGCTCCGGTAGGCATATTGGGATAGTTTACCCACATCAACTTAACACGGCTCAAATCCATTTGTTCCAACTTATCGAAATCGGGCTGCCAATTGTTTTCTTCTAACAAATCGTAGTTCACAACATCTGCTCCTAGTATCTTGCTCAAGGATGTATATGTTGGATAACCAGGATTGGGAACTAACACTTGTTCGCCAGGATTAACAAAGGCAAGTGTAACATGTAGTATACCTTCTTTAGAACCAATCAAAGGCTGAATCTCAGTTTGTGGATTCAAGGTTACATGATACCATTTTTGATACCAGTCGGCAAATGCTTTGCGAAGTTCAGGAATACCCACGTATGGTTGATAACCATGGCCATTAGGATTTTGTGCCTCTCTGCATAAAGTCGAAACAGTCTCTTCAGATGGTGGCATGTCAGGGCTACCGATACCAAGACTGATAACGTCTTTTCCTTCTGCATTCATTTGAGCTACTTCTTTTAGTTTCTTCGAGAAGTAATATTCACTAACACCGCTCAATCTGTCGGCTGGTGTTATTTTATACGTTTGATTTTCCTTCTGCATATTCGCCCAGTATTTTTAGTTCTTTAGTTAACGGTGTAATGGCTGCAATTGCTTGCTTATACCTTAAATAATCATCATATTTAACATCTACGTAAAATTGATATTCCCATTCACGCCCAATAATTGGTAATGATTGAATCTTAGTAAGGTTAATCTTATAAAAAGAGAGAATCGATAAAACTTGCGATAAGCTACCTTCTGTGTGGGGTAGGGTAAACACGATGTTTGATTTGTTGATCGTAGTTTGTTCTTTACGCAATTCGTCTACCTGCCATGGATCGGCCACAACCAAAAAACGGGTGAAGTTGTGCTTGTTGGTTTCTATACCTTCTTGCAACACTTTCATCCCGTAATATTCAGCCGCTGTTTTAGAGCAGATAGCTGCGCGTCCTTTCAAGTTGCCTTTGCTGATAGCTTCGGCACTTAAGGCCGTATCTTCAGCTTCAACAACTTTTATAGTGGGATGTTGTTGCAAGAAATCACGGCATTGCATCAATGCAATGGGGTGTGAATTGACTTCAACGATGTCGTTTATATCTTCATCAGGAAGACACACAAAGCAATGTGAAATACGTAGTTTGTATTCACCTAAGATTTGTGCTCCGCTTTGGCGTAGTAATTCGTGGTTTTGCAATAAACTACCGGCTATTGTGTTTTCGATAGCAAGCATACCAATCGTTTGGCTATCTTGATGAATAGCCTTGAATACATCTTCGAATGTAGCACAACATAGTAACTCAATATCTTCGCCTTCGAAGAATTTGTGTGCGGCTATATCGTGATAGGAACCTATTGTCCCCTGAATGGCAATCTTTTTCATATCAATGCTGATGGGTATAAAAAAATCCCGCATCCATGTATGGAGCGGGATTTATATGTTTTATTATCTCTCTTTAGTTCTTAAGTATCATTGTCACTTGATGCATACAAACTCCCGCTCTACTTTGTTGCTAAAGTAAAAGTAAAAAAAGAAGTAATATGTATAAGTAAAAATATTCATGCTATAAATGCTTTCGCTATTCAATTATGCGACAAATGTAATACTTTTCTTTTAAATGCAAGCAAAATCATATTTATTTTATTGATTTTATTTAATTAATAAACCAATGTTGATAATTTGTAATCTAAAGTTCAGTTTTTGTATTTATTTATATAAAAAATGCTGTGAGACCTTAATGGCTTCACAGCATTTTAAAACAGTAAACTATTAAACAATTATTAGTTTGAAGTTGGGTTTTGTGTTAGAGTTCCTGGATATGCGTTGATTGCACTTTGAGGAATATAATAGGTTACTCTATAATCAGTTGATGGAATATCTTCGAACTGACCGTGTGGGCCAGGATATCTACGATCCAATGATTTTCCATTACGGAATACGTCATAACTTCTTTCTGCTTGATATGCCAATTCTAATTGACGTTCTTTGTCTATCAATTCATCCGCATTGCTTGCATTCAATGAAGAGTAACTACCTCCAACAATAGCGCGTTCACGAATAAGATTTAAATCAACAAGTGCTCTATCGTATTGACCTTGTTTAGCCAATGCTTCGGCACGATTTAAATAGATTTCGCCTAAACGACTAATGATAGGTGAGTGTAGATGTGACTCTTCGCCTTCACGTGAGCATTTAGTAATATAGAATTGAGGATATACACGGTTAAGACTGATGTAGTTGTCAATCATACCTGTATAAGTATTACCATCAACATGTTTAATTGAGTAAATCTCTTGTTCTTCATTAATTGGAGTCAATGTATAGGTATCATCCCCCTCTGTACAAGTTATTGTTGAACCATTTCGTACAATGTCAGCTTGTACATAATTTAGTGTTGTTGCCGTACTTTGTTTGATAAAGCGGAATACCTCTTTTTCTTTATCTCCTTTGGTATATGTTGGGTCAATAAATGCTGCACGTGCATCTACAATGTTATATTTAGATGGTCTCCAGTCATTTCTGCCTGTTTCATTCAATAAATCAATGTATTTGGCACTTGCATACATTTCACCCCAGCCCATACCGCCGATATTACCATACATACCACCAATACCATAATAGTGGTCAAAACCAGAATATTCTGAAGCAACGCGTTTGATGGTGAAGATTGATTCTTTATTATTCTCGGGAGTAAAGGTATTATATCTCATAAAATCTTCACGAGAAAGTAAAGAATATCTTCCCGAATCAATGACCTTTGTAGCATACTCTTCAGCAAGTTTTGCGTATTGGGTATTAGGAGCCGTGTAAGTGCCACTCATATATAAATATACTCTAGAAAGCATTGCTTGAGCTGCCTCTTTTGATGCATATGGTGCGCCACTGTTGATAGTCAATAATGATTCAGCTTTCTTTAAGTCATTTATAGCTTGTTCGTAAACCTCTTTTACAGTCGAACGATCCGGCAATGACATATTGTTAACATCATCAGGTGTACCGTTTACAATGGGTACTCCTAAGTTTGTTTCTGGACTTTGGAAGTATGGTCGACCATAAGCGCGGCATAGGTAGAAGTACATCATACCTCTTACATAATAACACTCACCAATTTTATTGTCAACTTCTTCATTTTGCCCTTCGGAAATCATACTGATAATGTTCGAAGTTTGAGCAATGGCTTTATAACCATAGTCCCAAAAATTTTGTAGACGATAATTGTTTGGTGTGCGTGAGAATGAAATAAACTCATAGAATGCATCGGTTGATGAACCACGAATCATCATGTTATCTCCTGCATACTCTCCACATCTGTGCATAGGGTCTGACCATGTTTTTAATTGGGCATAAACTCCATTCAATAGTGCATCTAAAGATGCATTAGGGTCTTTTGTGATTTGTTCGGCAGCCATTGATCCATAAGGAAGGCGGTCAATATCGCAAGCGGTCAATGATGCCGCAGATAATAATATTATTGCTAATTTTTTCATATACTTTATTCTAGATTAAAAGGTTAAATTTACTCCAAACATAAATTTGCGTGTCGACGGATATACTGCAGGACCTGCTGTCCCCATTACCGCACCATTGTTAGCAGGTATTTCAGGATCTACACCCGAGTAGTCTGTTACTGTGAATAAGTTTTCGCCAGTAAAGTAAACACGTAGGTTGCTAATATAATATTGAGGTAATTTAAAGTTGTAACCCAACGTCAACGAACGCAATTTTAGGTAATCGCTCTTTTCTAAATAACGAGATGATGCTGAATTACCTTTATCTTGGTTGTTATATTTTGCAATTGGGTGAGTTGCAACATCGCCTGGTTTCTCCCAACGATTCCATCCTTCATGTAGCTTCATTTGATTACGATCACTATATGTTCCATCTGCATCATACTCTTGACGAGAGTAGTTATAGATTTTTCCTCCAACAGAGTAACCGAATACTGCGCCGAAGTCTAAGTTCTTCCAGATTAAGTTTGTGCTAAATCCACCAAATACTTTTGGAGCTGCAGTTCCGCATTTTTGAAAAGTTGCTTTAGAGTAGTTAGATGTTGTTGTACGAGATGTTTCATTACCATTATCATCGGTTTCAACTACATACCACATTGGAGAACCATCTTCAGGATTTACACCGGCCCACTCTTTCATATAATATGTATCTACAGCATGTCCTGGGTCTAATATTCTTTGTGCAGTACCAGCAATGCCACTACCATCAGATATAATTACAGGTTTTGCTACGTAGTTACCACTTGCATCTTTTGTTTTATAAAGAGCTTCAAGTTTGTTTTTGTTGTGACCAAGGTTTACATCGATACTCCAAGTAAGATCTTTGTTTCTGATAATATCACCACCTAGTGAAATTTCTAAACCGTTGTTTTTCATTTCACCAATATTTTTCCAAATAGATGTAACACCAATCAATCCGGTTACAGGAACTGCATAAAGAATATTATCCGTTTTCTTGATGTAGTAATCAAAGCTAAAACGCAAACGGTTATTATAGAATGCCGCATCTAAACCAATGCCTGTAGTATAAGTTTTTTCCCATGTCAATTCTTTGTTGCCAATTTGTGAAATCAATGCACCTGATTCTTCATTATATCCGGCAGATACAGAATATAAATCATATTGAGGATATAGTGAACTTGGACGATTACCAACTGATCCGTACGAAGCGCGGACTTTTAAAACATCTACCCATTGTGCTTTAAACCAAGATTCATTTTGAATATTCCAACCTCCGCTGATAGAGAAGAAATTACCATACTTTTGATTATCTCCAAAGTTTGAAGCTCCATCTCTACGGAATGAAAATTGAGCAAGGTATCTATTGTCGTATGCATAATTGCCATTAAAAAATAACGATTGTACTGCCCATTCAGAAATCCCCCCCCCTACATATTCAGGTTTAGCTGTTACATCTAATACTTCGAATCCTGGAATGAATCCTGTACCAGTTGCACTCACAGTTTTACCTTTGTAATCATTGAATTCATAGCCGGCTAAACCATTTACTGCGTGTTTGCCAAATGATTTGTTGAAGCGCAACATTTGATTGGTATAACGGCGAGTTGATTCAGATGTATATTCGTTGATACGACCGTTTACACCCATACCTCCATTCGATCGTGGGTCAGTATAACTGCTAGACATGTAATTAACTACTTTATAGTTATTTACTGAAGCAAAAGTCAGCCAATCAAATATCTTGATATCGAAGTCTAAATTTCCAGCAAAGTCTAAATTTCTTGATGAAGAATGATTCCATTGCAAGTCATATAGGTAGTTGGTGCTTGCATTGTTTACCCATCCACTATAACGATGTGGAACTAAATCGCCATTCTCATCATAAGGGCTATCCCATGGTAACATTGAATACATAGAGGTTACAGAATATTGAGCATCTTTAATGTCTCTTTTTGAACCAGCTAATGATGGACGTACTGTCAACCATTTGAAAGGTTTATAGACAGTCTTCATTCTGAAACTATAACGAGAATAATCGAAGCCCTTAATTGCTCCTTCTTCATTATAGTATCCTACAGATAGAAATGATTGCAAGAATTCGTTTCCACCTGTTATAGAAATGTTATAATCCTGATTGAAACCGGTTTTAGTAGCAAGATTCCACCAATCAAAATTGCTATTACGTAATTCTGTGTTCCAACGTGGGAATTGTATTTCATCAGCATTGGCATACGAACTGTAATAATCGTAAAGTTCTGCACCATTCATCATTTCAAGATTACCGGTGTTTAATTTACTGGCACCTACTTTCGCAGATAAATTAATAGTCATCTTCTCTGCTTTTGGGTTTTTAGTCGTTACTACAATAACACCATTTGCACCTTGTGAACCATAAATAGCAGTTGATGCTGCATCTTTCAATACTGTGATAGACTCGATGTCTTCAGGATTTATCTGACCAGCACTCGAACCAACGATAACACCATCAACTACCCATAACGGAGAAGTTGTGCCGCTCAATGTTGCTTGACCACGAATAACCACAGCGCCAGCAGAACCTGGTTGGCCTGAACCTGGTGCAACATATACACCTGGAATCTTGCCATTCAGCATATTCTCAACTGATGGTGAAGTTACATCTTTTAATTTATCGCTTTTAATTGATTGTAAAGATCCGGTTAAACTCTCTTTTCTTTGAGTGCTGTAACCTACAACTATTACTTCGTCGAGTGATTTAGCATCTTCCTTTAATACTACATTATATTGTGAAATCCCTGGAGTTACTTTTAACTCATAAGGCAAGTATCCGATGTAGCTAATAATAACAGTCCCCGTTGTTACGTCGAGACTAAACTCTCCATCTAAATTGGTTACTGTACCATTGCCTTGAATGCCTTGTTCGATAACAGAAGCACCAATAAGTGGCTCACCGAATTGGTCCTTAACAATACCTTTAATTACTTGTTGACGCTGTTGAGTAACCGAAGTTATCGCTTTAGCATCTTGTTTAGTAATTACAATTTGGCTTTCAATAATTTGATATTGATAATCTGAATTTTTGAAAATACTATTTAAAATCTCCTCAACAGATGCTTCATCCATATTGATAGAAATTTTAGATTTCAAATTCACATTGTTATCGCTGTAAAAACAGCTGTATCCACTTTGTGACTCAATGTCTTTCAAAATAGATTCAATTGATTCGTTACTCTTTTTGAGAGAAATTTTCTGTGTTAGTTCACTTGCATAGATAGGACTTGTAGAGATAAGACCTGCTGCAAGTAAGCATGCAACTTGTGTTTTCATTTTCCTCAATTGAAAAATCCGCAGTTTGTCGTTTTTGTTCATAAACTCACTTTTAGGTTGATAATAGGGTTATTTATTTAATGATATATAATTTGTCTTGTTCTGTAACTGAAAACGATAAACCTGTTTGTTTACAGATAATCGATAAAATGAGATCTAAAGACTCTTGATTGATAGAGAAAGTAAAATGGTAATGGTTTGCAATTTCTACAGGACAGACAATAGCTTGTCCATACCATTTCTCCAATCGGGGAATAATCATTGCTAGTTTCTCATTCTTGAAAGTTAACTTTTTACTAGTTCTCCATGCTGTATAACTATCTACATCGATTGTTTCTATCTTTGCGTTTTGAGTTCTAGTCGAGTAAGATAATTTATTATTCGGATTTAATATATATATATTGTTTGGTAATTCATTGTCGAGATTCTTAGTCTCTACCTTTATTTTACCGCTATGCAAGATAGTTTCGACACATTCATCTGAATCGTAACTGAAAACTTCAAATGAAGTTCCGAGTGCCGTAACATTAAGACATTTAGTTTTGATAATGAATGGACGTCTCTCATCTTTAGCAATACTAAAAAAAGCTTGACCAGATAAGTGAATTATCCGTTGCCCTCCGATAAACTCTTTTGGATAAGTGATTTTACTTCCTGCGTTTACCAATGCATACGAACCATCTGAAAACATAATGGAATCCATGTTTTGCTTACCGGTACTGGTTATATACCATGTTTGGTTAATATGTTTTGGTTGATTAAGTAATAATGTAGCGAGAGTGCAACAACCTATGAATAAAATAATAGATGCAGCAACACTAAATTGTTTAATTGATGTGATAAACCTCTTAGTACTTCTTTTTTTGTTATTTATCTTATTCCATATTCTTTGTTCTTGTTGATAATCGGCAGTCGAACAAGAAAACTCTTCCCATTGCTTTAGCAAAAGGTTGTTTATCAATTTAGACTCATTTAGCTTAGCACGCTCTTCGGATGAAAGTCCTTTGATAAATAATTTTCTTATAATGCCTCTATTAATCAATTTTAGAATAAAGTATTAATATATTTATATTGTATTTATAATAAATACACTTAAAATATATTTATCCCCCAGTCTAAAACGAATTAAATGCAAAAAAAATAAAATAAATAAAGATGAGTGTGTATTCGCACTATGCGAATTTTAATATTGTTCTATTCCCTTTTTTAAAAATCGCAATGCTTCAGTGATGTGTCTTTCTACTGTTTTCTCGCTTATAGATAATAGTTGAGCAATTTCAAAATGTTTTAGATACTCTTCTCTACTGAGTTTATATACTTCTTTTTGGCGAGGAGGTAGTTCTTCGATAAGAGTATCAATATATTGTTTTAAGTCATTGACTTCAATGTCGTCTTCTATCTCGTAAACTTCATTGAGTTTTTTGATAAGACTCATCTTATAATTGTTTTCATTGAAACTACGTCGAAATTTATTAAAGATAAGATTGCGGGTGATGATAAACAAATAACCCTTCAGGTTTTTATCGGTATCTAGTAATTGTCTGTCTTCCCATAGTTTGACAAATACCTCTTGTACCACTTCTTCCGTTTCGGCAAGTGAAGTAATATAGAGACGTGTAAAATTATAAACTTGAGGACAATATTTATTATATATAGTCTTGAAAACCGTTTCGTCTCCAGCTTTCAATTTAGTAAGTAGATTGTGTTCCATTTTGTGTTTTCGTGATTGCAAATTTAATAATTTTAATGCAATCTGTAAAGTATAGGTGTGAATTAGTTTCTATTTGAAACTAATTGTAAAAGGTTAGATGTTATTTGAACCAATGACTAGAGTAATCATTGATTCAAATAAATATGATTCATTGAATTTATTAAATTTGCCAGATATCTTTTGGCGCTTGTGATTCTTGATTGTTGAATGAACCATTGAGTAATTCATTCTCTTTCGGACTAAGTTCCATAGCTTTTTGAGCATCTTCAATAGAGCCTTTTTGGTCATCGTTCATTAATTTAGCACGTCCACGCTCTTGATAAGCTTTTGCGAAGTTAGGATTCAGTTCGATGGCTTCATCCAATAATTCAATGGCTTCGGTCGCTTTTTCTTGTTTGATGTAAAGTTGACCTAAATATAAGAAAGCTTGTTCGTTGAATGGGTTTAGTTCGATGATATTGCGATAATCAGCTTCGGCTTCTTCTTCTTTATTTTGAGCTTCTTTTAATTTTCCACGTAGAAGGAGAGTGGCTTCTTCATCAGGTTCATGTTCAAGAATAGCATTGATGTCTTCGGCAGCATCATTCAGTTGCATCATATTTAATAAAACCTCAGCACGAAGAAGGCGCGCTTCAGTATAATCGTCTTTCAATACGATGGCTTTTGTAAGATGTGCAATAGTCATGATATCATTGTGCAGCTCATGTTCTGCCTTCCCTAAAAGGAAGTGTGCAGCAGGGTTTTCGCTATCAATCTGAACCGCTTTTTCGGCTACCTCTTTCATTTCAGCATAATTGCTTTGCATAAAGCAAACGTGTGCTAGCAATAGATACGATCGTACCAAAGTAGGTTCTAATTGTATCATACGTTGAAGCATTTCATTTGCGGCAGTCATGTCGTTTATTTGAATATATAGATCAGAAAGATATCCCATTGTTTCAAAATCCTCTTCCAATTGAAGTGCTTCATTAAAACATTTCACGGCATAATCGGCACGGCCCATTCGTTGAGCGCGTAGGCCATCGTATTTGAATATTTCGAAATTCTTTTGATCTGTTTTTTGCTTTTCATTTTCAGAGCTTCCACCAAAAAGTGATTTAAAGAAATTTGCCATAATAGATATGCTATATTTTGTTGATTAGAAATACAAATGTATATAATATTGTTTATTCTACGATTAAGTTAGAAAACAAAAGCCGTCATTTATTGATAACTCTTCTTCGTCTATCATATATTTGAGCACGGCAGATGCCTTTTCTTTATTCGAGTCTAAGCGTTCGATGATTGCTGCTGGAGTTAATGACTCAGCCGTTAATAGCTCGATAATTTGCTGTTTTATAGAATCAAAACTAGTTGTATCAAGAGATATTTTTCGTTTCTTTTCGATACACGTATCACATTGTTCGCAGTTGTGTTCGTTCTTCTCTCCAAAATAACGCAACAACATTCTACTTCTGCAGTTATCGCTCGATGTCGCGTACTCAATCATGGCCTCTATACGTGTTACATATCTTTTTTTACGCTCCTCGTATACGCTTTTGGGTATAACAAGTCTCTCAATATCCATTCGTTCGCGCGTATATATAATATAAGGAGTCTTACGTTGTGGAATATAATCGATGATGCGACGTTTAGAAAGTGCTATAAGTATATTATAAATTTGCTGGCGAGTTAAGCCGGTACGTAAACTAAGTGCCTCCTCACTTATATAAGTATATTCTGTAAATAGACCGGTATAAGAGCGTAGCACAACTTGCAGCAACATCTCAATCTCTTTACTCTCTTCGCGAAGACGATATAGTTCATCGCGCTTTAGCAGGAATAAGATTCTTGAAGCATTGTCTTGCTCGTCGGTGTATTCTATATAGCCGGCTTGCGTAAGCAGTTTTAATGCGCTATGTGCTTGCACCGGAAAATGCTTGAATGTACGACAGAATTCTTCTAGATTAAACACCTTGATACAGCCCATTCCATCGCCCATGGCCATCTGATAATAGTATTGCAGATGTTCATAGACTTTAAGAATATACTCTTTGTCTGGAAATGTATCTGGTATACGTTTATGTAGAGTAGTCTTATCGGCTTGCGAATATAAAATAACTGCATAAGCCTTATTGCCATCGCGACCAGCGCGGCCCGCTTCTTGAAAATATGCTTCGGGCGAGTCGGGTAGGTCGATATGAATTACTACTCTAACATCGGGTTTATCGATACCCATGCCAAAAGCGTTGGTTGCTACCATCACGCGACATTCATCTTGTTGCCATTGTTTCTGGCGCATATCTTTAACGGCATTATCTAAACCTGCATGATAGAAGTTAGCGCTGATTCCTTCATTCTGAAGAAACTCAGTAATCTCTTTGGCACGTCTGCGACTGCGCACATAGACTATTGCACTTCCCGATATGCGGTTAAGGATATGAATAAGTTCGGCGTGTTTATTGTCAGTCGGACGAACTATGTATGCAAGATTCTTTCGCTCGAAGCTCATGCGAAAAACATTCTCTTCCTTAAACTCTAAACGCTTTTGAATGTCGACAACCACTTCGGGTGTGGCCGTAGCGGTCAAAGCTAGCACCGGAATGCCTGGAAGATGCTTTCTGATTTCTGCTATGTTGAGGTATGCCGGGCGGAAATCATATCCCCATTGCGAGATACAGTGACTCTCATCAATGGTAATCATATTTACCTTAATGGAACGTAGTTTGGCAAGAAATATTTCTGTGTTAAGGCGTTCGGGAGAGATATATAGAAATTTGAAATTGCCAAAGATACAATTCTCTAAAGCAATGATAATCTCTTGGCGGCTCATGCCCGAATAGATAGCAATAGCTTTGATGCCACGCTCTCTTAGATTGCGCACTTGGTCTTTCATCAAAGCGATAAGAGGAGTTATGACAATGCATAACCCCTCCTTTGCCATTGCTGGTACCTGAAAAGTAATTGATTTTCCACCACCGGTGGGCATCAATCCCAATGTATCCTTACCAGCGCCTATGCTTTGGATAATATCTTCCTGTATACCACGGAAGTCATCATATCCCCAATACTGTTTGAGTATCTCGTGATAGCTCATTCAATCGGCTTAATATCTTCTATTTGTAGTTGAACTTCGCCACGCTTGTGCGTGTTTTCTTCGATGGTATAACAAATGTCGAACGAACGTTTTGTTTTGATATAACGTACATGCGAACTTTGTCCGAATGCAATACCATTCATCACATTGTTTGATTTGTTGTCTACCAACTCTAACTTGATATGTTCTTGGTCTCTACCTACCACCTTGCTTGTGCCGTAGTCGTAAACGTGGTGTGTACAGAATACCGGTTTGGGGTTATCAGGCCCAAAAGGATTAAACTTCTTCAAATCGCTACAGAATTTAGAGCTGATGTCTCTGAAGTCTATCTCTGCGTCAATCTCAAGAACAGAACTTGTTTGCTCAGGCAAGATGTTTTGTGATACATACTCTTCGAATCGTTTGGTGAATGCAGGCACATTTTCTGCCTTCATAGATAAGCCGGCAGCATATGTGTGTCCCCCAAAATTCTCAAGCAAATCTCGGCAGTATTCTACCGCTTTGTATACATCAAATCCCGATACCGAGCGAGCAGATCCGGTTGCCATATCATCCGTACGTGTCAATACAATTGCAGGACGATAATAAACCTCAGTCAGGCGCGAAGCTACGATACCTATTACGCCCTTATGCCACTCTTCATTGTAAAGAACGATTGAACGACGATCGGCCAAACCCTTCAAATTGTCAACAATTTGATTCGCCTCTTCGGTCATGCTCTTATCAAGATCCTTACGAGTTTCGTTGTATTGATTAATCTGATTTGCTTTCTCGAGTGCTATCGATAAGTCTTTCTCTGTTAAAAGGTCAACAGCCTCTTTACCGTTTTGAATTCTACCCGATGCGTTGATGCGTGGACCAATCTTAAACACGATATCGCTCATGGTGATATCTTTGTCGTTCAATCCGCAGATATCGATAATAGCTTTCATGCCGATGCTCGGATTGCTGTTGAGTTGCTTCAAACCATGGTATGCCAATATACGGTTTTCGCCCATAATAGGTACGATGTCTGATGCAATGCTTACTGCCACTAAGTCGAGTAAAGGAATAAGATGATGAAAATCGATACCGTTGCTGATGGCAAAAGCTTGCATGAACTTAAAGCCTACGCCACATCCAGATAAATGCGTGTAAGGATAAGTATTGTCAACGCGTTTCGCATTCAAAATAGCTACAGCAGGAGGTAATACTTCATCGGGCACATGATGATCGCAGATGATAAAATCGATGCCTTTTTCTTTAGCATACGTTATTTCATCGACAGCTTTTATGCCACAATCGAGCACGATAATAAGTGTTACGCCACTTTCTGCGGCATAGTCAACCCCTTGTATAGATACTCCATACCCTTCGTTGTAACGGTCGGGAACGTAGTAATCGATATTTGAATAATATTGTTGTATAAACTTGTAGACTAATGCTACTGCTGTAGTACCATCTACATCATAATCTCCATAAATTAAAATGCGTTCTTTTTTTCCCATAGCCCGATTTAAGCGATTAATCGCTACGTCCATGTCTTGCATTAAGAATGGATCGTGTAGATCGGGGAGCTGCGGACGGAAAAACTTACGGGCTTCAGTAGCCTTTGTAATTCCTCTTTGCAGTAGAAGTTGTCCTAGAATAGGACTAATTCCTAGCTCCTGAGCCAGTTCCTGACTCGTTTCTAATTGTTCGGGTGAAATGGGTGAATAATTCCATTTATGATTCATTTTATATATTGTTTTTTCTTTTTTCGATCTCAGATTGTCAAAAAGGTATAGCTTCTCAACGAGCTGTAAAAGTACGAAAAAACAATCAGCTATTTATAATAAATAACTATATTTTATTAGGATGTGCTTGTAAAATAATGATTTAAAAAAATAAACCATTTTATCTTCTTTTTTTTTAGAATAAGGCGTTTCTTTTTAGGTACTAAACAGCTTTTGGTGGATAAGGTAACCCACCACGGTAGACAAGGTAGTCTACCATGCTGAATAAGGTAGTCCACCGCGGTGGATAAGGTAGTCTACCAAATGATGTATATTGACATAAAGTTGACTCTTTAGTTAAGAGTGTAGTCTATTGACTGTTAGGTATAAGTAGTTCGGGATACTTTAACTCCTCAATAGCTTTTTTGGGACGGAAGAAATGAATAATTCGTTCAAAGAAGCTAAGTGTTTTAATCGCTTTTTCTTGTTCTTTGATAGGGATGCCAACCGATTCGACCAATGCCGGTTCCATGATTTGCCATATATAGTTAAACGTAGGATGATAGGGATCGCGCTTAATCTCGGTAATAGCATGATGGTCTATGTTCTCATGCTTTAATATCTTGTTGGCAATTTTAGTTATAAATCGGCTCTCTTTCACTTCATCACCTTTAGTGTGGTCTATTTCGGCATAAAGATTATCATATTGTAGAAGCATGTCTGCTTTAGCCTTTTGAGATGAGGCTTCGGCGTGCAATGTCATTTGTTTCAGATTACCGCTTTTAATCTTTATCGGTACAATTGGCGCAATGAGTCTATTCATGTCTGTCAAATCGTATTCTCCCACATTGGCTTTCAATATAAAGTTATCATTGAGCGAGTCAATCGGTATTTCCCAAATAATATCAAAGTCGGCTTTGTCCATTAACTTGCCTTTCATGTTAGCAATCATATACGGATTGTGTCCTGTTACAATATTTGTAACATTGGTGATAGTGCCTGTCATATCATTTAAAGAAAGTGTTCCAGGTTCTGTTCCTTTCTTGGCAAGCTCTTGATAGATAACTGTGAAATTATTGACATCAATTACCGGTATGTCGATTGCGATAGGCAGCTTTTGGAGATATGAATACAGCAGTGGGTACCACTTATGATGCGGTATGCGGGTTTTCATATTGGCAAAGTTTTGTAGCTCTACATTGTCTACCACCATGCGGTTAAGTTCAATGCGGTTTCCGTCTAACAGTTCGGCATAATTAATGCCTAATATGCCGATTTGAGATATTGTTAAGTGGTTCCAACTTTTATGTTTAGGGTCTTTGTACGAGAACTCCATCTTAGAATAAGGTGAAGTATAACTTACATTGTCCAAATATAGATTTGTGTTATTCAACTCAATTTTTTTAACGGCTATATTGTATAATCCCTTATCGAGAGGATACGATATATTGATAGTCGAGAAATAGGGTTGGCCTAACGATAGTGTATGATTCATATTGTCGGCATACATATTGTTTAGGCAGATATTAGTGGTGTCGAGTTTAAGGTGGATAATTGTATCTTTCTCTTTTGTGGTATAGTTAACTAGTATATTCGGAATATCTAGTTTGCCAATGGTTATCTTATCTGCAATCTTTGCTAGA
Organism: uncultured Bacteroides sp.; assembly: GCA_947074345.1. Classification (GTDB taxonomy): domain Bacteria; phylum Bacteroidota; class Bacteroidia; order Bacteroidales; family Bacteroidaceae; genus Bacteroides. The sequence goes on from CAMTPH010000032.1 coordinate 16,044, forward strand.
TGATGATAGAGAGAATCGGGCACAGAAACCTTAGGTAAACCTTTTGATTTATGCTCTACTGTTTCTTTCTTTTCCTTCGCTTTGGCGATAGTATATGCATTGATGTATGGACTATCAAACGCTATATTTCGTACTTGAAATGCGCTTTTGCTCCATGATAAGCTATCAATACCTATATTTGTTAGCTTGATAGAATATTGATTACCACTCTTTTCTTTCAATTCGATATTGGGAGATTCCAAAGACAAATTGTTGAATGCAATACTCTTCTCTTGCTTTGCCTGTTTATATTCTAAATTAGAAATGGTAAACAAGGGGCTTTCAAAACGCAATATTGATTTGCTATGTTCGAATAAAGTATCTTGAGGTACAAGTAATATATTTTTGAATTGTAATAAATTGTTTTTGGTAGAATAAGCTCCATTGCTAATTTTTAGCCTATATCCTTTTCCTGGCAAGTAATTGTCGAAATCCTGGAAAGAGAATCCCATTTTGCCATAACTAAAAGAATAACCATCTTTTTGGTTTGGCGCGTCCTTCAATAATAAATCGGTAGCATACACATCAAAGTCTTTAAGCTGATATTTTAAATCCTTATCGAATACTAGTACATTAGCATTTTGTATTTTAAAATCTCTTAAAGAAAAATGAGTAATCATAGAGTTGAAAACCGTACTAATCATTTGCGTTTGGTCAATAGAAAACTTCTTCTTCTGTTTATCGGTTTTAAGATTTTTATTCTCTTTAGTAGCAACCGAATAGGTTATCAAAGGTTTTCTAATGATGAATGACTCTACTTCAATTCCATCCTTATAAGCTATTCCATCGATAGCTACTTCGTTGATACTTCCTTGGATATAGCTTTTATTTGTGCTTGTTACGATGGGTCTCAGTTGGATATAATCAATTAATAAATCTCCCTTGATTGAATTAAAGCCTAAATGGTTGATTGTAACGTATTGATTGCTACTTCTCATCTTTCCGGAAAGCTTGTTTATGTCAATGTCGAAATTCTGATTGAATAGAAATCTGTTATTGCTTGTCGATACAGAGTCTACTACTAAATCATATGCTTTAAAGGTAAAATCATCTACTTTAAAATCATCGGTTCCTTTTGGAGTATATAAAGTGTAATTGAGCTTTGCATTGTCTATGTCGAACTCATTAATAGCAAGTCTATGAAATATAGGTGAAACTATATCATAGATTGTCAAAGGCGAATTTAGGATATTCGTACTATCATTTTCGTATGTATCGGTTTTATCTTTATTTTTCTTTTTAGCCAAATCGGGTACATGCGATGTTGTGATTTCGGGTGATAGAATATTAAATGATTTAATGGTAAGATCGTTTAATGCCTCATGACGTTCAAACATAATACCTTCGATTGATACTGTCTTAACCGAAGCATCAATACAGTTTTCTGGATAACCAGGATTCTTGCGATTCGATATAAGCTCGATATCCGAAATGTATATTAAAGAGTCTACAGTGTTTAAACTTATTTGTTGGGTGGTTAGTGTGAAATCATTGTTGGTAATGAGCTGTTGAGGCTGATTAGTTATGAATTTAAAGTTGTCGCAAAAAAGCAGTTTCCCATTCTCGTAAGTGTCTTGATTTAAAACAAAACCATAGGCATCAAAACTTATATTTTGCATAGAGTAAATGATAGGCGATTGAGGATTGATGGCTCTAAATAGAATACTTGCATTGTCAAGGTTAAGCTCATTTACACTTAAATCGGTTATATAGTTCGATAGCATTTGATACAAGTTCTTCGAAGATGCATGATGCTTCTTTTGAGGACGAGCTATATCGTTCGTTTGATATATTTTTATATCCGGAGTTTTAATTTGAAATGATTTAAAATGAAGCTTCTTAAAGTCATGCCTCCAAGTAAGGTTTAATCCTTTAAAGTGTATCATATCAATCGAGAAATCGATATAAGTGTTGGGCAGGCTATCCTTTTTCTGCCATTCGTTAAAAACAGTAGAGTCTGGTTTAAAGCGTACTCCCTCAAGTTTAAGTTCGCCATTCCAAATACTCAACGATAGTTTCTTGTAGCTGAGATTATAGAATCCATCACTCTCTGCTGATGTTCTTTCAATTAGTTTGTGTGCAATAAAATTTTCGGCCCATTGTGTGCGAAAGAAGATTACGCCAATAACAATTACAACTATCAATATGATTGATAGCCACAAATGCCTTTTTCTTCTCTTTAAGCCTTTAACCATTTATTTTTAATTATTATATTAAAACACAGGTTTAAACGCTTTTGTTTGTTTTAAGTTATCAACTTAAAATATGCTCATTAATCGTGATGGTATTATATAAATAAAACTCTGCATTTATGATCGTTATAATCGATTAATGCAGAGTTTTTATTTGATTAAGTTCAGAGAAGGCATCAGCTTTATTTTTTTCTTAAATCTTTGCCTTCGTATTTGCATATAGCTTCTACTAAATCATCAGTCAATGGTTTAGATTCATGTTCTTCTAAATCAAAGTAAACCATAACCGATGTACAAATACATTTTACTTCTTCTGTTTTGATATCGATAACCCGTTGTACCAGGTTAAAGCTTTTAGTTCCTATCTGTGTCACGGCTGTTTGAACAGCTACATTGTCGGTTCCAAATATTTGAGATAAGAAGTTGGCTTCTATATGTACTACAACAATTCCCTCTTTAGTCCAATCAATATTTTTGCATACAGATGAAAAATACTCAGTCTTGCCAAGATCATAAAAAGAGAAATAAACTGTGTTGTTGACATGTCCAAATTTGTCTACATCATTGAAACGTAATTGGATAGGTAGTGTATGATGAAACTTAATTTCTTCCATTTTGTTTTCTATTAAACGTTGTTAATACGAGGCAAATGTAGTAATTTTGCATTTCAAAGAGATTAAATATGAGTCAAGAATTTATTGAAGATATAAAAAACGCCTGCAAAGTGATGCAGGAGGGTGGAGTGATTCTTTATCCTACAGATACTGTTTGGGGAATTGGATGTGATGCTACAAACGAAGAGGCTGTACGCAAAGTGTACGAAATTAAACGTCGTGAAGATACCAAAGCTATGTTGGTATTGGTAGACTCGCCTGTTAAAGTAGATTTCTATGTGCAAGATGTGCCAGATGTTGCTTGGGATTTAATAGAACTAACCGATAAGCCTTTGACCATTATTTATGACGGTGCCAGAAATCTTGCATCAAACCTAATTTCTGCAGATGGCAGTATTGGTATTCGTGTGACAAGTGAGAAGTTCTCTCATCGTCTTTGTCAGCAGTTTCGTAAAGCAATCGTTTCTACCTCTGCCAATATTAGTGGAGAACCCGGTGCTTCTTGCTTTAATGAGATTAGTGAAGAAATCAAATCGAGCGTTGACTATATTGTTGGTTATCGCCAAGACGATTTAAGTAGACCAAAACCTTCTAGCATAATTAAACTGGGTAAGGGTGGAGTCATTAATGTAATTCGTGCTTAACTTTACAACACATACACATCTATAATATGATAGAAGAAAAAGTCTCATTAATGCAACGTATCATTCGTTGGCGAGAAAATAATATTAAAGAGAAGCAGTTTATTTTAATACTCAGTTTTATGGTGGGTGTTTTGACTGCTTATGCTGCTCTTATTCTGAAGTTCTTTATTCATACCGTAAAAGATTTCTTAACAGATAATTTTGATACAACAGAAGCCAATTACCTCTATTTGGTTTATCCGGTAATCGGTATCTTTCTTTGTAGTCTATTCGTAAGATACATTGTAAAGGATGACATCAGTCATGGTGTTACAAAAATCTTGTATGCTATCTCTCGTAGACAAGGTCGAATTAAAAGACACAATATGTGGTCGTCTACAATTGGTAGTGCTATTACAATTGGTTTTGGTGGTTCGGTTGGAGCAGAGGCACCGATTGTATTGACGGGTTCGGCTATTGGTTCAAACTTAGGGAGTCTGTTTAAAATGGAACATCGTACTTTGATGTTGCTTGTAGGTTGTGGTGCTGCAGGTGCTATTGGTGGTATCTTTAAAGCTCCTATAGCCGGATTGGTATTTACACTCGAGGTATTGATGCTCGATTTGACTATGTCGTCTCTCTTGCCTTTGTTGATATCGGCTGTAACTGCTGCTACTATATCATATATAATGACTGGTACCGAGGCGATGTTTAAATTCCATCTAGATCAAGCTTTCGAAATGGAACGAGTGCCTTATGTGATTCTTCTAGGTATCTTATGCGGTTTGGTATCTCTATATTTTACACGTGCTATCAACTCTATTGAGGGTATATTTGGCAAATTAGATAAGCCATATAAGAAATTAATACTAGGTGGTATCATGTTGAGCGTATTGATTTTCCTTTTTCCTCCTCTTTATGGTGAAGGTTACGATACGATTGAATTGCTTTTAAATGGTACCAGTAATGCCGATTGGGATACGGTGATGAATAACTCACTGTTTTATGGGTATGGTAACTTATTGCTTATTTATCTGGCGTTGATTGTATTGCTTAAGGTATTTGCAACAAGTGCTACCAATGGTGGTGGTGGATGCGGTGGACTCTTTGCTCCTTCGTTGTATCTTGGATGTATCACGGGCTTCGTATTCTCGCACTTTAGTAATGATTTAAAGATTCTGTCATATCTACCCGAAAAGAATTTCGCATTGATGGGAATGGCTGGTGTAATGAGCGGTGTTATGCATGCTCCTCTTACTGGTGTTTTCTTGATTGCTGAGTTAACTGGTGGGTACGACTTGTTCCTTCCTTTAATGATCGCATCTGTTAGTGCTTATCTTACTATCATTGTGTTTGAACCTCATAGTATTTATTCGATGCGTTTGGCCAAGAAAGGCGAATTGCTTACCCACAATAAAGACCGTTCTGTGTTGACGCTGATGTCTGTTGACAATGTGGTTGAGAAGAACTTTGTGGTTGTACATCCCGAGATGGATCTAGGTGAATTGGTGAAAACGATTTCAGCATCGCATCGTAATATATTTCCAGTAACAGATAGCAATGGAGTATTGCTTGGTGTCGTTTTACTAGATGATATCCGCAATATAATGTTCCGTCAAGAACTATATCATCGTTTTACGGTTAATAAATTGATGACGTCGGTACCGGGTAAACTGTACGATACTGATAGCATGGAAAAAGTGATGAAGGTGTTTGATGAAACTCAAGCTTGGAACTTGCCCGTAGTTACCGAGGAAGGTAAATACTTAGGCTTTGTTTCTAAATCGAAAATATTTAATTCGTACCGACAAGTATTGGTACATTTCTCTGAAGATTGATATGATGAAGAAAGAAGATTTAAGAATAGTATATATGGGTACGCCCGATTTTGCGGTTGAGGCGTTACGCTGTTTGGTTGAAGGTGGATACAATGTTGTGGGTGTTATTACAATGCCTGATAAACCAGCTGGTAGAGGTCATAAAATTCAATACTCGCCCGTTAAGCAATATGCATTAGAGCAAAATCTACCATTATTGCAACCAGAAAAACTAAAGGATGAAACCTTCTTAGAAGAACTTCGTGCTTGGAAAGCTGATCTTCAGATTGTGGTTGCATTTCGTATGTTACCGCAAGTTGTATGGGATATGCCACGTTTTGGTACATTCAATCTTCATGCTTCGCTTTTACCTCAATATAGAGGTGCTGCTCCAATCAATTGGGCGGTTATTAATGGTGATACAGAAACAGGTATTACTACCTTCTTCTTGCAACAAGCTATCGATACAGGTGAGGTAATTCAGCAAGTTAAAGTGCCAATCGAAGATACCGATAATGTAGGCGTTGTACACGATAAGTTGATGGTATTAGGAGGTAAATTGGTGGTTGAAACTGTTGATGCTATTATTAATGGTACAGTCAAGAGTATTCCTCAAGATGAAATGGCTGTGGTGGGTGAATTAAGATATGCTCCTAAGATATTCAAAGAAACCTGCAAGATTGACTGGAATCAATCGACTAAAAAGGTATATGATTTCATTAGAGGATTGTCACCTTATCCTGCAGCTTGGTGTGAATTGAAGAATGCTAACGATGAGGTAGTTGCAGCGAAGATCTTTGAAAGCGAAAAGCAAATAGAATCTCATGATTTAGCAGCTGGTACATTGGTCACTGACGGCAAAAAGTTCTTAAAAATTGCTACTATTGATGGCTTTATCAATATCTTAACATTGCAGTTGCCAGGTAAGAAGAGATTAAAGGTTGATGAATTGTTGCGTGGTTATCAATTTAGTAACTAATAATATATTTAGATTTTTATATCATATTTATATAAATCACTTTATTTAGAGTGATAATTTAGGACATTTCCCTTTGTATCATTCAAGTTGTCATGTGTTTACTCCAAAATAATGCTTTAGAGTAAAAACATGGCATCTTTTTTTTGTTTGCTATTAACTTAACGTGTTAATTTGCGAATATTTGTTATTTTCTATTGTTTTTTTCAAATAGATTTTTTTTCTTTGCACTATATTAACAATCAAAATAGAATGCCTATCGAACACATTACGCTGAAACAAAAATAGACCGTAATGAAATCATGGATAAATAAAACTGACGAAGCGTTAGTTGTTCTCTATGCAAATGGAGAAAATCGTGCTTTTAATATACTACTAAATCGATATAGAGATAAATTATATTCTTATATCTATTATATCGTTCGTAATTCTGAAATGGCTGAAGATATCTTTCAAGAGACTTTTATGAAAGCTATTGTTACTATACGTCAAGGACGCTATAGTGATAGTGGTAAGTTCTCGGCCTGGTTACGTCGCATTGCACACAATTTAATCATTGATTCTTATAGACAAGATAAGAATGAAAACCTTATATCATGTGATGAGCCTGATATCAATATTCTTAATAATGCTTGTCTTTCTGAGGGAACAATTGAAAACTCTATTGTTAATCATCAGATTCTCTCGGATGTTCGTAAATTGGTAGACTTTCTTCCTGACGAACAAAGAGAAGTCGTGAAAATGCGTTTTTATCAAGATCTAAGCTTCAAAGAAATAGCTGAATTGACTGGTGTGAGTATCAATACATCACTAGGACGTATGCGATATGCTATTATGAATTTACGCCGCATTGCTGATAAAAATGGGGTTGTTCTAACAGTAGATTAAAAAATATAAGGCTACATATAATAAAAAGTTAGTTTCCTGCGTTTTTGAATGTAGGAAACTAACTTCTTATTTTATTTGCCTATGAATAAAAAAAATACTCCTTCTAAATCTGTTAATACTGAAGTAAACTCCAAGTCTGTTAATGTTCCACGAGTTAGTGAAAAAACACTTAACTTTTTAAGAGCTTTTGCTAGTAACTATTGTGTAGAGCCAAAGTTACCACAAGGCATACAGGGAATTATTTTGAGTTAAACTTGTTACTTCCGCGAAATACAGATAACTTTGTGTCGAACTTAAAAACTTAACTCGACAGATGAAACCTATTGTCTCTCCCTCAATACTTTCGGCTGATTTTGCTCACTTGAGCAAAGATATGGAAATGATTAACCGTAGCGAAGCTGATTGGGTGCATATTGATATTATGGATGGAGTTTTTGTGCCTAATATTTCTTTTGGATTTCCTGTATTGAAATATGTAGCAGAACTTACATCTAAACCTCTTGATGTTCATTTAATGATTGTTCAACCCGAAAAATTTATTCCTGAAGTAAAAGCTTTGGGTGCAGATATCATGAACGTTCATTATGAAGCTTGTCCTCACCTACATCGCGTAATTCAACAAATCAAAGAAGCTGGCATGAAACCGGCTGTCACAATTAATCCTGCTACACCTGTAATGCTTTTGCAAGACATTATTCGCGATGTACACATGGTTTTAATTATGAGTGTAAATCCAGGTTTCGGCGGTCAGAAATTTATAGAGCACTCTTTAGAAAAAGTAAAAGAGTTGCGTGCTATGATTGATCGTACTGGTTCAAAAGCTTTGATTCAAGTAGATGGAGGTGTTAATCTTGAGACAGGTGCAAAACTGATTGAAGCAGGTGCTGATGTATTGGTAGCAGGAAATGCAATATTTGCTGCCGACAATCCTGAAGAAGTCATCAAGCAGATGAAGAGCTTGTAATAATGCTAAATAAAATTCACCGCTATCCATTCCTCCGTTTGGTGGTTCCGTTGATAGCGGGAATTGTTTTTGGTGATTATTTATTCAATCAAAGTTATCCTCACTTATCAGTAGTTTTATTCTCGCTTTTCTTCAGCTCAATAATATTACTGATTCTTTCTTATCGTTTTATTGTTTCATATAGAAATAGGTGGATATTTGGGTTATTCACCTTTTTGTGTTTATTCTTTTTAGGAGGCTCTATAATATCTCTTAAGCTGGAACAAACAAAGTTTGATTTCTCACCCAATCCACAGACTTACTTAGTTGAGCTAACTGATCGTCCTCAAGTTAAAGAGCGGAGCGTGCTTTGTAAAATCAACATCATATATAAGATTGATTCTATTTCTAAAACGCAAGTCTCAAAGAATGCGCTGTTGTATTTATCAAAAGACTCCACTTGTCTACCATTGTCTGCAGGTGACCACTTGTTAGTCAACACTCGCTTCGCAAAACCAAAATCTCGCAATAATCCTGAAGAATTTGATTATAGTCGTTTTCTCCATAGAAAAGGAATAACTGCTACTGCCTTTGTTGATAGTTTGCATTGGCAATCGGTGTATAAGGCAGTAAAACCAGATGCAAGAGAAACGGCAAATAGATGGCGAGATAGAATAGTATCGATTTACAAACGATTGGGATTTGAAGGTGAGAATTTAGCAGTACTTTCAGCTTTAACACTTGGTTATAAAGAAGGACTTGATAGCGATACACGAGAAGCTTATTCCGTGGCTGGGGCAAGCCATATCTTAGCCATATCGGGTATGCATATTGGTTTTCTGTGTGCTCTGCTGTTATTTATATTTCGATTGATTCCTGATAGGTGGTTTTTAACTCGTTTTGTTCGAGTTGTATTGATAATATCTATTTTGTGGTTATTTGCTTTTCTGGTAGGATTAACTCCCTCGGCAGTACGATCTGTTTGTATGTTCTCGTTATTATTAATCGGTTCATTATTTCATCGTAAACAAGATTCGCTCAATATTCTTTTTGCTACCGCATTTATAATGCTTCTTATAGATCCTTCTTGGCTCTTCGAGATAGGCTTTCAACTCTCTCTTATGGCCGTGTTATCCATACTTATTTGGCAGCCAATTTATCAGCGACTCTTGCCTAAAACCAATCGAGTAGGACGCTTCATTGTTGGCATACTTCTGGTATCTATTGCAGCACAATTAGGTGTTGCACCTTTAATAATACTCTATTTCTCAAGCTTCTCAACCCATTTTCTATTAACCAACCTATTGGTTGTTCCGTTGGTCTCACTTATTATTTATGGCAGTTTTATCATGTTGTTAGTAGGATTCTTACCCTTTGTGCAAACTGCAGTAGCAACATGTCTAAACCTATTATTGAATATACTGAATGGTTCTATTCATTGGATTGAACAATTGCCTTATGCCTCATTAGATAATTTATGGATGCATCACTTCGAAGTAGTATTGTTTTATATACTTGTTTTGCTGACTGTGTTTTTTATTTATCGGGCTAACTCTAAAAGATTGCTAGCTACGTTGCTTTGCTTGTTTATGCTTTTTGCCGTTCGTTTATCTTTTCTTTATGTTAATCGTCCCGAAACGAGTATTGTCTTTTATAACATACGCAACTTTCCGGTAGTGCACTGCATCAATAGCGATAAGTCGTCATTGATTGCCTCGTCAGATACCTTACTAAATATTGCCAATTATCCCCCTTTATTAAAACCATATTGGAATAAGATACAATTAGAAACGCCACAGTTGATAACTCGCAATGCAGAGTCAAGTCATTTTATCATGAATAACCATATTATACAGTTTTATAATAAAAGGATTTGCATTGTTTCGGATGATAGATGGAACTCATTCAGCACCGATACTCCACTGGTTATCGATTATTTATACATCTGTAAGGGCTATAAAGGAGAACTCAAAGAGTTATTGAACTTATTTCACGCAAAACAAGTTGTAATAGATAGCACTATTTCTAGTTATTGGCAAGCAAAATTTGAGAATGAATGCAAACAAGAAGGGGTTCGTTTTTATTCATTGTCAGATAAAGGTTCTGCTCGGTTTTTGCTTTAACTACAGATAATTATCGTATTTTTGTACTTTCAAAATTAATAGATATAGCATATGCTTACAAAAATAATTGCACAACCCAAGATTGATCATTTCAATAAGTGGTTTGAACGTGCAGACTCTATTGTTATCATATCACACGTTTCTCCTGATGGTGATGCAATGGGTTCGTCTCTTGGTTTAGCTAACTTTCTTGAGTCACAAGAAAAAACAGTAAATGTAATTATGCCAAATGCCTTTCCTGATTTCTTAAGATGGATGCCAGGAAGTAAAGGGGTTTTGCTTTATGATAAATACAAAGAGTATGCTGATGAATTAATAGCTAAAGCAGATGTTATTTGCTGTTTAGATTTTAATGCATTAAAGCGTATTGATGATATGGCAGATGCTGTTCATGAGTCAAAAGCTCGCAAAGTAATGATTGACCATCATCTATATCCAGAAGACTTCTGTAAAATTATCATCTCTCATCCTGAGATATCTTCTACATCAGAGCTTGTATTCCGTTTAATTTGCAGAATGGGTTATTATGATGATATTTCTTATGAATGCGCACAATGCATTTATACAGGTATGATGACTGATACCGGTGGCTTTACCTACAATTCAAACAATGAAGAGATATATTTTATCATCAGTCAGCTTCTATCAAAAGGGATTGACAAAGATGATATCTATCGCAAAGTATTCAATACCTATTCAGAGAGTCGTTTGCGTTTGATGGGGCATATTCTCACTACTATGCATGTTTACAAAGACCATCATACAGCATTGATATCATTGACTGAAGCCGAACAATCAAACTTTAAATACATTAAGGGAGATAGCGAAGGCTTCGTAAATATTCCATTGTCAATCAAAGATGTTTGCTTTTCGTGCTTCTTAAGAGAAGACACCGAAAAGGAGATGATTAAAGTATCTTTACGTTCTGTTGGGACTTTCCCTTGTAACCAGTTGGCAGCTGAATTCTTTAATGGTGGAGGTCATCTAAATGCATCTGGCGGAGAGTTTTATGGAACAATGGCTGATGCTGTCAAGGTGTTTGAACAAGCGATTGATAAATACAAACCTTTGTTGATAAAGAAAGGTCTCTAATCAAAACAACAAGACTCAGCGTTAAAAGGTGAATATTAAAAGTTAAAATATCCGAACTTTCAATAGTGATGTTCTGACTTTTAATGAATTAAAATAACTTTGTAGTAGAATATATTCAGTTAATAAACATATAAATGAAAAAATTATTATCCTTATTTATTGCTTTACTTGCCATCGGAGGAATATTCCAATCATGCGACAATACAAAAACATATGCAGAGATGCTCGAAGAAGAAAGAGATGCTGTAAATGATTATATTAAGAAAAATGGTATCAAAGTTATTTCTGTAGAAGATTTTGAGCAAGACACAATTACCGATGTAAGCTTGAATGAGTATGTTGGTTTTTCAAATGGAGTTTATATGCAAATTGTAAAAAGATACAATACGGAGGCTTATGCTTCTTTTGATGATGCTCCTGCTTTTGAGAATAATAATTTAATTCTTAGCCGTTTTGTCGAAGTTGATATTTTATCAAACGATACTACTTATGCATCAAATGTGCTTAACCCGATACAAGTTTTAAATCTTTATCCTGATGGCTTCCGCTATACAGATAATGGATACAGTATCTATGGTGTATTTGTTTCAGAACCAGGTTTGGCTTATTACTATGGCTATGGAATGGGTGGAATGTATGACTCAAGTGTACCATCTGGTTGGTTAATGGCTTTGCAGTATATACGCGATGGTGCTCATGTTAAAATGATTGTGCCTTCAAAGAGTGGACACAACACTGCACAACAATATGTATATCCTTACTTCTATGATATACGCAAATTTGATATTTATTAATTTATATAGTCTATTATAACTGAATTTTCTATTTCTTATGACTTTAATAAAATCTATTTCCGGTATTCGCGGAACCATTGGTGGACCCGTAGGCGTTGGCTTAAATCCACTTGATATTGTGAAATTTACTACTGCATATGCTACATTGATTCGCAGAACATGTCAATCAAAGAGCAACAAAATCGTTGTAGGTCGTGATGCTCGTATCTCGGGCGAGATGGTTAAAAATGTAGTAGTTGGTACTCTTATGGGTATGGGCTGGGATGTTGTTGATATTGATTTGGCTTCAACTCCAACTACCGAATTGGCAGTTACTATGGAAGGTGCTGCAGGTGGTATTATTCTTACTGCTTCTCACAACCCAAAACAATGGAATGCTTTGAAACTTCTTAA
>CAMTPH010000033.1 GCA_947074345.1 uncultured Bacteroides sp.
GGTTGAGTAGGAACAGCTTGTGCAGAAGCAGCAACAGTTGGTTGAGCTGTAGCAGCATTAGCACCCTTTGGCGTAAGCATCTCCATACTGTCTACAAATATCTCAGTAATATATCTCTTAGCACCTGTTTGGTCATCGTATGAACGACTTCTTATTTTGCCTTCAACATAAAGCTTATCACCTTTATGAATATACTTCTCAGCAGTTTCTGCCAATCCGCGCCAAAGAACAAGATTATGCCATTCGGTTCTTTCAGGAACTTGAGTTCCATTTGCTAGTTTATAGGCTCTATCAGTGGTAGCTAGAGTAAGTGTAGCAACAGCGATACCTGTATCTAGATATCTTACTTCTGGATCTTTACCTACATTACCTAACAATATTACTTTATTTACAGACATATCATTCAGTTTTATTAATATTTTGACCCAAAAATATAGAGAAATAAAACATAAAACAAATATTTACATATATTTTTCTAGTAAAGAATGAATGAGTTTTGAGGTTGCATAACGCTCTATTTCAGTGATAGGTATACGAATATTATTTGGTAAAACATTTGAATTTGAATCTAACTCGACAACATAAAAATTGGTATATAATATCTGATGAGACAACACATGCTTTATATTCTCAGCAACCAAATGAATAGAACGTATTTTAACTGAGCCAAAAAGAGATGAAAAAGCATCGGAGCTAAGCATCTGTTCTGCGCTATTGTATATTGGTGATTCAATTAAAGGCAACTCGTATAGATTTCTCCAGATATCATTATCAGTACGCTTATGAACAAAGGTATCACCATCTATTCGAACGAAGAAATAATTAAAAAATCTATTGGTAATTTTTGTTTTACCCTTCTTTACAGGTAGTGTTTTGACAGAATCTCTTGCAACAGCTAAACACGAATCAACTAATGGACAAGAATCACAGTCAGGTGATTGTGGTACACATTGAAGTGCACCAAAATCCATGATTGCTTGATTATAAGTGGAAGGATATTTCTTATCTAACATTTCTTGAGCCATCGCTGCAAAAACCTTTTTTCCAGCTGATGTATCAATTGGCGTATCTATTCCAAAATAACGAGATAAAACCCGATACACATTTCCATCTACTACAGCATAAGGCATATCATACGCAAAAGAGCAAATAGCCGCCGCTGTATACTCACCTACTCCTTTTAGCATTATCACCTTATTATAAGAGGTGGGAAATTCACCATTCATACTCTTAGCTGCCTCATGCAAATTGCGAGCTCTAGAATAATACCCCAAACCTTGCCAATATTTCATAACCTCATCTTCTGAAGCAGCTGCAAGAGTAGATATATCTGGAAAACGATCAATGAAACGTAGAAAGTATTGATAACCTTGCACAACTCTTGTCTGTTGGAGAATAATCTCAGAAATCCATATTACATAAGGATCCTTTGTGTTTCGCCACGGCAAATCACGTTTATTAATCTGATACCATTTTAGGATAGTTTCACTAAATAGACTCATAAAAAAAGAATAGCTAACATATTGAATTACAGAAAGACAAAAATAACTCATTTTCGGCCTAACAAACCTTAATACGACCATTTTTTTAGAAAATAGTATAGAATATATTTTTTTGGGAGGCCAAAAAGGTCTATATTTGCACTCCGAAAAATTAAGAAAACAAGTAATAATATTTTTTTTAAGGAAAAAATGACTAAAGCAGATATTGTAAACGAGATTGCAAAAAACACCGGAATTGATAAAGTTGATGTACTTAAAACAGTTGAGGCGTTTATGGATGCGGTAAAAGATTCTTTGGCGAAAGAAGAAAATGTTTATCTACGTGGATTTGGTAGTTTCATTGTGAAAAAGAGAGCTCAAAAAACAGCTCGTAACATTTCTAAGAACACTACAATTATTATCCCAGAGCATAACATTCCAGCCTTTAAACCGGCTAAAACATTTACAATTGCAGTAAAGAAATAATAAACAAGAGTATTAACCATAAAATTTTGAAGCTATGCCAAGCGGAAAGAAGAAAAAAAGACATAAAATGTCTACGCATAAGCGTAAAAAAAGACTAAGAAAGAACAGACATAAAAGCAAAAAGTAATTTTTAGTCTGAATCGGACAGAAATAAAGAACAAACTTGTGAAGCTATGTCTTTCGAGTTTGTTCTTTGTTTAAGTAGTGGTCACAATGAATAATGGTTATACATTATTCGTTTAATAAAATCTAAAACAATAAGAAACTGTGACAAGTGAATTAGTAGTAGACGTACAACCCAAAGAGGTATCTATTGCACTTTTAGAAGATAAAAGTTTAGTAGAGCTTCAAAGCGAAGGAAGAAGTTTATCTTTCTCAGTGGGTAATATGTATTTGGGACGAATTAAAAAAATAATGCCCGGACTAAATGCATGTTTTGTGGACGTAGGCTATGAGAAAGATGCTTTTCTTCATTATTTAGACTTAGGACCTCAATTTAACTCATTAGAAAAGTTTGTAAAGCAAACATTGAGCGATAAGAAAAAGCTCAATTCAATCTCTAAAGCAACCTTACTTCCCGATCTTGACAAAGAAGGATCAATAGCCAACACACTCAAGGTGGGACAAGAAGTTATGGTGCAAATTGTAAAAGAACCAATATCAACAAAAGGACCAAGACTTACTTCCGAACTTTCGTTTGCTGGAAGATATTTAGTTCTTATACCTTTCAATGATAAAGTTTCTGTTTCACAAAAGATTAAATCTGGCGAGGAACGCGCACGCCTAAAACAGTTATTAATGAGCATCAAACCAAAGAACTTTGGAGTGATTGTAAGAACTGTTGCAGAAGGAAAACGCGTTGCTGAACTTGATGGTGAACTTAAAGTTCTATTAAAACATTGGGAAGAAACCATAGTAAAAGTCCAAAAGTCAACTAAATTCCCGACTTTAATTTATGAGGAAACTAGTAGAGCTGTAGGATTACTAAGAGACCTTTTCAATCCTTCTTTTGAAAACATATACGTGAATGATGAAATCGTATATAATGAAATTAAGGATTATGTAACACTTATCTCTCCCGAAAGAGCAGGTATAGTTAAGCATTACAAAGGCCAACTTCCAATATTTGACAACTTTGGTATCACAAAACAAATTAAATCATCGTTTGGAAAAACTATTTCGTACAAAAGCGGTGCTTATTTAATTATTGAACACACTGAAGCACTCCATGTGGTGGATGTAAACAGTGGAAATAGAGCCAAGAACTCAAATGGACAAGAAGCAAATGCACTTGAAGTAAATCTCGGTGCTGCTGATGAGCTGGCTCGTCAATTGAGATTAAGAGATATGGGCGGTATTATTGTAGTAGACTTTATTGATATGAATGAAGCCGAAAACCGCCAAAAGCTTTACGAACGTATGTGCTCTAATATGCAAAAAGATAGAGCAAGACATAACATCTTACCGTTAAGTAAATTCGGATTGATGCAAATTACCCGTCAACGTGTGCGTCCGGCCATGGATGTAAACACTTCTGAAACATGCCCCACTTGTTTTGGAAAAGGGACAATCAAATCATCAATTCTTTTCACGGATATGTTAGAGAGTAAAATTGATTACCTAGTCAACAAGTTAGGAGTTAAGAAATTCTCATTACACGTTCATCCGTACATTGCTGCATTTATCAATCAAGGGATTTATTCTCTAAAATGGAAATGGAGATTTGAGTACGGCTTTGGAATTAAAATTATTCCTAGTCAAAAACTAGCTTTCCTAGAATATATATTCTATGATAAGGATGGCGAAGAAATTGACATGAAGGAAGAAATTGAAATTAAGTAAACAAAAAAATAGGATGTTCAGCAATTGAACATCCTATTTTTTTATATACATAAGTTATTAAAGCAACTCTTTCAATTCATCAATAGATCTTATTGTAGTTATCTCATCCTTTGCTTCCTCAGATTGAGGAATGCCGTGAATAACTTGACAGCCTAAAGATAAACCTGGCATTATATCATTCTTCATAGAATCGCCTATTATAACTATCTCATTAGGAGCAAACCCAGCTCTTTCAATAGCCAATTGCCATAACATAGGATCTGGTTTACGAACATTCTCAATAGTTGAATCAGTAATTGACTGAAAGTATTTACCTACGCCCAACTCTTCGACTACCTTGGCTACATTGCCATAATAGTTTGACACCAAAAGCAATGGATATTTTTGTGATAATAACTCCAAAACAGGTTGAGCAGCATGCACATAATGTGAAGTATATTCAACGATTAGTTCGGCTGCACGATTAACTAATTCAGGAGAAGCTTGTTTAACAAATCCTGCTTCAGCAAAACCTTTGAAATGGAGAGACGCTTTCATATGTTGAGTTTCATAAAGCGAAAAGTTAGGTTGTATAACCTTATCATAATCTAGCATTCTTTCTGTTCTAACATAAATTGGGCGAAAAGTATCAGCCGTAAGATTAAAATCAAATTCTTGATTATAAAGCTTAATATAAATATCCATCCAATGTAGAAATGGTGAATCTAAAGTACCACCAAAATCGAAAGCCAAAGCCTTTACTCTTTGTTTATCTATCATTTTTTTTATTTCCTATTTTTACTAATACAAGTCCTATTACAATCCAAAACAACTCACGCACACGAGTCAACAATGCTGCATAAACACCAAAAGCTCCCGACAAAGACAAACCAGCAACAGCTAAAGCGAACCCACCTTCACGTCCACCCAATTGCATTGGGAGAAAAAATAATATGTTAGCCAATAAAGACGAAAACGCTACCACTAAGACACAGTTCATAAAACTAACATCGGTAGTAAGTACATTTAATATAAGCCATATTTCTAAACAACCCACAATGCGAGCAATGTATTCTAGAAAAAGTGAACTATAAAAGGTGCTCTTCTTTTGATTGTGCAATAGCGCGATTTGCTGATCTATATTCTCTAATTTATCTTTATTTTTCTCTGCAAAACGAATAACACGTTGCTTTAAGAAAGGTATATGACTGCCTATATTTACACATGCAACAGCCATACCATTACGATATCCTTTCATAAAAAGAAAGGCAAGAAACAAACACAGAACAGTGATTAAGCCCAAAACAATTCCCATTTCAAGGCCAACTGGATATATTAAAACATATATACCAACTGCGCTTAGCCAAAATACAAAATGAGAAAAAATATGCATCATAACATACAGAACAACAGAAGAAGTTGCTCGTTCAACTCCAACATATGGAGTCAACTCCATAATTCGATATGGTTCGCCACCCATAAGCCCAACAGGCGTTATGTAATTAATAGCAAATCCTGAAACCGTATATTTGAATAATTTTGAGAAAGATAAACTACCTACATTACCACCGCTACGCAGAATAATCCACCAAGACAAGGTATTAATGAGATATATAAATAGCCATAAGACAAGAACCAAAGGTAGATAATACCCAGCACGATTCAGGCTATCAATTATTTCCGTATAAGACACATCAAAAGTCATTAGCATCACTATAACCGAAATAACGCCAAACCACAAAAATATATTTCTAAATTTGTTACTCATAAACAATTAAGATATAATAAGTTTGAAGAGTTTATCACTTAACTTTTCATGCTTATATATCATATATATTAAAATACCATTGAGTACAGTAATTTCGAAAACAAAATACAACCATGGCATATCAATGAACAAAGAAACGAAAAGTACAAATACCCTAGTGTTAAAAGATAGGATATTGGTATATTTCATCAATGGTAAACTCATTTTTCTAAATTTACTAGATATATCAACTGGTATATCGTTACCATATTTATTTTTCAGTAAAATAGAAATTCGCTGAAACGATGGAGATAACGACTCTTGAGATTGAGTGTATCGAACATAGAAAAATTGGAAAAGCTTTCTAAATAAATTATTCTTCCAAGGCATTGAATCATAGATAGCTTTTTGCTGAATAGAGTTATCCAATTCACTTCCCGATTTTCCTTTTAAGAAGAAAAGATGTATATTACGATAATAATCAGCCATAGCTGCTTGTTTGCTATGAAAGGCTCCTGCTATTGCAGCTAAGATCCAAATAGAATATGAATATTCCGGAGTTAAACGTAAACAAATTGCTACATAAATAGAAAAAAACCATAAATCACCACATAGACCATCTAGCATTCTTCCTATTTCAGATTTCTGACCTGTCATACGCGCCAATTGTCCATCAGCACTATCATACATGTTAGCCCATATCAGCAAACACATACCAATTAAATTAAGTCGTAAGTCGTTATAATAAAATAAAACTCCAGCGGCAACACCCAAAAAGATAGACGCAATAGTCACAGCATTGGGAGTTATACCTAGCTTATGAAAAAACAAAGCCCATCGATAACCGATAGGGCGGTAGAAAAGCAAGTCAACCCACTCTTCAGTATCAGCAGATTTTAGACTAGCCTGTAATTGTTGTTTATTATTTATTTTGTTGTTCATTTAAACTAATTTTACTTCAGATAAAATAGTTTTACCAATAGCAATAGCCGCTTCTTTACGACAAGGAGCAAAGCTAGGCCAATCATTAAAATCGATTATACGAATATCTCCTTCAGGAGACACGATACAATCTCCACCATATACGTGGACATTTAAAACTTTAGAAGCAGCATCACATAAATTTCTTAATTGATCAACATTAAAAGGTATTCCAACAGGTGTACCATTTATTGCTTCAAGTCCAAATTTACTATGACTCCCCTCTTGTGGATAAAACCAATAAAAGAAATCAGTTCCTGCCACACCATAAAACTTAATCAAATCACCTTTAAGATGCTTATTGATGACAACACGTTCGATTCCACGTAGTGCATATTCAGCAATAACATCACGGAGTTCATTGATAGTACGTACAAATGTAACATCCTCACGATGGATAGCATGAAAATCTGCTCTCTTAGCCCAACAGGGTTCAAAACCATCAGGAAAGTCTAATTCAGAAATCCTATCCTGTGTATTTAAAATCAAACTATCAGGATGCGATATACCATTATCGATCAAAAGATGCGTCATTTTTTCACGAGTACAATTCTCAATACCAAATGCTGAATTAATTGAAAATACCCCTCTTTGCTCAAGCAATTGCAAGTTGCGAACAGCCGCTTTGCTTCGCATCATAGTAAAAACAAATTGTTCGGGCATTGGTTTAGATAAGAACTCTTGTTCGGTATACATTTTTATGGTATGTCCGTGTTCTTGTAAATAATGGCCTACAGCAGAAAATATAGATGCGTCATTTCCCACATGGTTAGGAGAAAAAACGGTGTAACGTTGTATGCCTGCAAATGTTAATGATTTCATTTTACTGTTTTCAAAAATTGTTCTGCCTTTTCTATATCACTTGCATGATCAATATCGATGATTTGAGAAAAAGGATACGCTTGTACCTTCAATCCCGATTCAACCAAATATTGTTGAAATCCTCTCATTCGAGATATTCCGTTTTGCATTGCCTCAGGTAACAGCTTTAAAGCATTCTGATTTAAACAGTATATACCACCAGAAATAAACTTAAATCCCTCATATTCGACGTTTGAGTATCCAGTAACGTGTAGTTCTGAATCTGTTTTCACATACAATGGTGATTCATCATCGATGTAGTCTGTAACTGCCATCAAAGCATCATACTGACTATTTTCTTTGAAACATTTGATATAAGATTCAAATTCTGACTCTTTAAAGATAGGATCTACTGTAGTTAAACAGAATTGTCCCTCACCTTGAAGAAAAGGCATTAATTCGTAAAAACTACGGAAGGAGTCTGGAGTAGTCTTTACTATAATATCTAAAGGGATTGGTAGATTAAGGCTTTCTAAGAAAGCGCGAACCTCTACCATTTGTTCATTAATAATGATGCAGATAGACTCTGCATCATTATTAATAAAAATATTGAATAATCTGCTTAACAGAGGAGTGTTATTGATCTTAACTAAAGGTTTTGGTTCTTTAATACCTTCAGCTAAAAGTCGTGAACCCTCTCCTGCTGCAATTAGTGCATATTTCATTTTATATTATCAATCCAAATAACTAGGAGATTCTTGTCCTAACATATTTCTCAATGTTTGTTTTACTAAACGCCATTGAGTAAACAAATCATGGATAGGTTCTTCGTTGAATTCGTGAATTGGGCTCTTAGAGAAGAATGACAACCAAGTTTGGATACCACACATGCCTGCACGTGAAGCTAAATCGCTAAACAAGATTAAGTCAAGAGCAATAGGAGCAGCCAAGATTGAGTCACGACACAAGAAGTTTACTTTAATTTCCATTGGATAACCCATCCATCCGAAGATATCAATATTATCCCATGCTTCTTTATTGTCTTTGCGTGGAGGATAATAGTTGATACGTACTTTGTGATAAACATCACCATACAAATCAGGGAATTTCTCAGGTTCAAAGATGTTCTCAATAACAGACAATTTGCTTACTTCTTTAGTTTTGAAGTTATCTGGATCATCAAGAACCGCACCATCACGATTACCTAAAATATTAGTTGAGAACCATCCACTTACGCCCAACATACGAGTTTTGAACATAGGAGCTAATACAGTTTTCATTAGTGTTTGACCACTCTTGAAATCTTTACCAGCGATAGGCACATTCATTTTTTTAGAGAACTCCCACATAGCAGGAATATCAATACAAAGATTAGGTGCACCCATTACGAAAGGAGCTCCTTCTGCTATTGATGCATAAGCATAACACATACTTGGAGAAATAATATCTTCTTTATTCTCTTTCATTGCTTTTTCTAAAGCTTCAAGAGTCATGTGTTCTTCAGAAATTGGGATATAAACCTCAGTACTTGCAGCCCAAAGAACAGCGATACGCTCACAGTTATTTGCAGCTTTAAAATCACGAATATCTTGTCTAAGTTGTTCAACCATCTCCCAACGGTTGTTAGTAGATTTTACGTGAGTACCGTTTAATCTTTTAGCCCAGTTATGATCAAAAGCAGCAGGCATTGGTTTAATTTTTTCCAATTCATCTTTTACTGCATTCAAATCTTTAGCTTTCAACACTTCAGCATACACGGCAGCATCATAAGCATTATCTGGGAAAATATCCCAACCGCCAAAAATGATGTCGTTTAAGTTTGTCAATGGAACAACGTCTTTGATGAGTTTCTCTTCACCATTTTCCATTTTCATAGTTGCCATTTGAGTAATCGAACCAATAGGTTTTGCCGTACCTTTACAAGCTGCCAATGTTCCGGTTATCATAGTTGTGGATACTGCACCACCTACACCTACTATCAAGATACCTAATTTACCTGAAGCAGGTTTAATCTCTTGTTTCATTTTTATGCTATTAAAATTATTTTTATCTCTGTTACAAAAATATTATTTATTTAAATACAAGTACTTTTTTTTCATCAAAAGCTCTGTAACAGAATTCAATTTAACATTTATCGTTAAGTTTGAACTTGCAAAAGTAGACTATTTAGAAAACACAAAAAAGTCCTATATAGGTGCATAAGTGTTCTTAATAGGATATTAATTATACCACATTAAACCTGTTCTACTTATTTATACAATTATTCACAAAACCGCGGAATACGTATAGTAAAGCGTGTTCCCTTACCGTATTCGGACTGAATTTCAATTTTACCATTTAATCTTTCAACGATAGTTTGGCAAATGCTTAAGCCCAAACCAGCTCCTTGGGTAAAATTATCGACCTTATAAAATCGTTCGAATATATGAGAGATTGACTCTTCAGTTATTCCAATTCCTGTATCTTCAACAAAAATCAGTATATCACCATCAGAACTTGTGTCATAACCTAAAGTAATGCTACCTTGAGTAGTAAACTTAACCGAATTATTCACCAAATTATTGATAACTTGAAGCAGTCTTAAACTGTCAGTAATAATATAAGTCTTTTCGCCTTGAGGAATATCTAATAGAAATTTAACCCCATCGGGCATGTTCAATTGTTGAGAATCGTATGCTGTACGCAATATCAATGAAAGATTATGATTTGCAAAAACAAAGTCCATACTACCAGACTCTATTCTAGACAAATCAAGAATATCGTTTATTAGAGACAATAATATGGTACAGTTCTTATTAATTATATCAATAAACTGTTTTACCTCTTCATCTGAGTATAAGGTAGCATTATTTAGCAAATCAGAAAAACCGACTATCGAATTGAGCGGAGTGCGTATTTCGTGACTCATATTTGCTAAGAAAGCAGATTTCAATTTATCAGTTTCAAGTGCCTTATCTCTAGCTTTTATTAATTCTTCTTCAGTGTTTTTGTAGCGTTGTATACTTTGACAAACTCCTAGTATACTATAAGGTGCATCAACGCTAAGCCCGCTAAAAACAGATGATCTAAATTCCCACCATTCATATACTCCATTAGAATTTCTTAATCTAAAGCTAAATCTCATATCTTTTACTTCACCATTAATGAGTGATGTTAATTGCTTCTTTGTTTCATCAATATCATTTTCATTGATTAAACTCTCTATCTCTTTAAGAGATATAATTCTAACATTCTCTTCAAATCCAAATATTTTAAGAAACCCAACTGGGAAAGTAAAACAATTCGTATTTTGATTGAATTGCCATGGATAAATAGAACTATCCTCAACAGCCAAATTAAAGAAATGCTTCTGCAACTCTTCTTCCGATACATTTCTAAAAGAGAATACAGCTCCTGTAACTTCGTTTAGATGGCTAATAGGTACTATCTCGCCCGAAACAGGGAAATAATAATCATTAAATACCGGTTTAACGAATGAATCATCGGGTAGAACAAAGTTCTTTCCATCCTTCAATACGGTTTTTAAAGCATCTTGAAATATCTCTTCACCATTGCAATATATATGAAACAAAGTGCCCCCGTCAAATCCTTCATGAGATCTAGCTCCTTTATCAAATGGCATTTGAAGCATCAACAAAAGAGATTTATTGGCAAATCGAATCTTACCATCAATATCATAAGTAATAACTGCCTCGGATATTGAATGTAGAATATTATCAAATTCGTTTCTTTGATTTACAAGATATCGTTGTTCCGAAAGTCGAGTTTGCGCTATCATTCTTTTGATAGTTTCTCTTCTATTAATCTGGATTAAACGAATAATGGCAATAATAAATAAAACGATCAATAAAACATTTACTATAAGTATCCATATTTTATATTTAGCCCAATAAGGCAGGTTGTATATTTCGCCTTCTTTGACTTTTAATTTATCAACATTAAAGAAATCTAGTTGCTTATAGTCATATATATAAGAAGACTTACCCTCTTTAACACCAAATTCAGACGAAGGTGCTCCTTTAAGAATATTTGCAGCTTGCTGTCCTGTTTCAAAAGCAACAGTAAAAGGATCTGTATCATAAACACAAAGAACACCATTATTAAGAGATATTTTTTGAGTTGAGAAGAAGGGAGCTTTAGCGTTCTTACCGATAAATGCCAAAAAAGGAGACCATTTCGGTAATATCACAACACTATTTTTTGCATTATTCTCACTACATATAGTAGAAAGGATTGTATGAAGTGAAACTGCTTGAGTATTAATGATGCGTAAATGATAGGAAGGATTTCTCTTACAGAAACTATCCCAAGCTTTCATTAACTCTACAGAGCCTCTGTTAGCTAGAGCACTACTATCTGTTAAACATATAACTTCATTTCTGTCAGGAAATAAACGATGTGCCTGATTTAATAAAGCATTAAAATTTGATTGTGAAGTATAACCGCTTACATTATTGCATTGAGAAATCGATTCTACATTGGGGTATTTTACTCCCATGAAAACTATGGGCAGTTTATGAACCAACGAATCCTTGCTTTCCATTAATAAATATAACGCCTCATCGCTATTAGTGATAATCAAATCTATCGATTCGTTGCGAGCATCTTTAACGAATTCTCGCATTCTTGCTTTTTCTTCCTCAAAGGTCAAATTATCAGCATCTAGATACCTAGTCAATATATTAACATTAACATTTTCGAATTTAAATCCCTCTTTCAAACCATTCAAAGCCTCATCTGTCCATTGAGTATTTGGATTATACGACTCAATTAAAAGGACATTATATAATATGTTTTCTGCCAATATGCAATTGGTAGATGTCAATAAAAGGCACCAAAGCAAAAATACTTTTCTAAAGTTCATTACTATTATAATCTAAACAAGATATTTACAACCTACAAATATACATTTATAAATTCAACATTACATAAAATTCACACTACAAAAACAAACTGTTAAATCCATTTTATACAAAATGAGATAGTAATAATTGTTCATATTAGAGTAATTATTGATAAAGCACTAATTCATCAGTTATTACACAGTGATTTTGAAAATCATTTGTAATATTGCACCTCATATTACATGTTAACAATCCATATAATACTATAACAATGAGAAAACTTTACTTATTATTTCTGATCATAATGGTGTCTATACCATTTTTCGCTCAAACACCAGCGTTTCCCGGAGCCGAAGGCCATGGACGTTATACTGTTGGTGGAAGAGGTGGAAGTGTTTATCGAGTTACTTCACTAGAAGACACAAACACACCTGGAACATTTCGTTATGCTGCTACTCGAAAAGGAGCAAGAACAATCGTTTTTGATGTAGCGGGAACGATATATCTAACAAGTGAATTAAAGATTTCAAACGATTTTATCACCATTGCCGGACAGACTGCTCCCGGACAAGGTATCTGCATCGCTGATTATGCTGTTGTTCTTGCAGCAAACGATGTTATTATTCGCTACATACGTTTTCGCCCTGGTAATAAAAGTGCCATTGAGCAAGATAAAGAACCCGATGGTTTAGGTGGTATGGATAGAAAAAACATCATTATTGATCACTGTTCAGTAAGTTGGTCGGTTGATGAATGTTTGTCTGTATATGGATGTGAAAACACAACGGTGCAGTGGTCTATTATTTCTGAAAGCTTAAGAAGCTCAGGTCATAGCAAAGGAGTGCATGGATATGGTGGCAACTGGGGAGGAAATAAAGCTAGTTATCATCACAATCTATTAGCACATCACGGAAGTCGTACTCCTCGCCTTGGTCCACGCCCTGGAACACAAGAGAATGAATATATGGATTTACGAAACAATGTATTTTATAACTGGGCCGGACATGGTTGTTATGGAGGCGAAGGCATGAAAGTTAACATTGTAAACAATTACTATAAACCTGGTCCGGCTACTCGCAATAACCAAACAAAATACCGCATTGCAAAAATAGGTATTCGTACTACTTCTTACTGCACCAACTCTGATGGTACTCCAAACGCATGGAAACCAATGGAACATGTTTGGGGTAAATACTTTGTAGATGGCAATGTAATCGAGGGCAACGCTGAGGTAACTAATGACAATTGGACTAAAGGTATCTACGAACAAATCGTGAATAGCGAATGCGATGGATTATATACATCTGTTACAAAAGATACGATACGACTCAGAGCACCTCTTGAAACCAATCAAGTTACTACACATAGTGCACAAGATGCCTTTAAGCAAATTATGTTATATGCAGGTTGTTCGCTAGACAGAGATATTATAGACGAACGTATTGTTAGAGAAACAGAGAATGGCACTACAACCTATAAGGGTAGCGTATCGTCTGATGCAGCCAGTTACCCAGGATTGATTGATGTGCCACAAGATGTAATGCCTGCCGGATCGACCAGTGCTTGGCCAGAGTTAAGCGATAGAAATGTTAATCCTAATGATTTAATTGATACCGACGGCGACGGAATTCCTGATGTATGGGAAAAGGCTCATAACTTAAATCCAAACAACGCTGCTGATGGCAAAACATCTACATTAAGCGAAGAGGGATATACAAATCTTGAAGTCTATCTAAATAGTTTAGTAGAAGAGATTACAAATAGACAAAATGATGTCAACTACAGTGGAGGTACGGGTATAGAAAATTTATTAGGCGCTACCAATGAAGCTGTTGTTTATGCAAACAGTGGAGTTGTTTATTTAAAGGATGTGCCACTCAATAGCATTATCGAAGTATTTTCGTTCACAGGTTATAGAGTATTGACTCAAAAAGCTTCGTCAAGCGAATTGGCTTTGCAGTTACCAAAGGGAAATTACATCGTTAAGGCATTGTTTAATGGCAGTATTAGCACACACAAAATAATTAATCAATAAAAAACGGTTTGGTTTCACCGTACTGAAACCAAATTTCCACCGCACTGAAAAGAAAGTTTCACCGCACTGGAACTATTGTTTCAACATATAAAAAATGCTTCAATACAGATCTTTATAATCATGTATTGAAGCATTTTTATTTTATCATTGTGCTATATCAGCGCAATCGAAGTCTATCCCCAATTTGTGGTATATATTCTCCATCTTTGCGATTCATCTTATATAGGTTCTTCATTCGCACCCCGTATTTCTGAGAAATAGTATGCATCGAATCTCCATCTTTCACAATGTAAACAGGATATTTCTTGTCTGCTTTTTTCTTTTTAGCTTTCAGATAGATGATATCACCATCTACCAGTGTGTAATCTTTATGCAGGTCATTATAGCTAACTAAACTTCTCCAACTTATGCTAAACTCTTTGCCTAAATCTTGGAAGGTATCACCATCGCGAGCAACAATATAAGCCAATCCGTTGGCTAAGTACACTTGATGCGGATTTAGCAACCAAGGATTTTTACGAATCTGACGCTTGGTATACACACCTTGCTTATCATGCTTATATAGTTCATAGTTTTCGATAATTGTTATCAAGCGGTTGGCATAAGAAGGATCTGTAGCATATCCCGCTTTTTTTAAACCATGAGCCCAAGCTTTATAATCGGCAATGTCTAATTTGAAGAGAAATGCATAACGAGCACCACTTGTTAGAAAAACAGAATGGTCTTTGTATGATTCTTCGGCATGCTTGTATGCTCTAAAGCACTCATTAGGAGCATCATCGTTGTGTCTAACAGAAGGGCCTCGCCAACTACCTCCACACTTTATACCAAAGTGATTGTTACTTTTGCGAGCCAATTCACTACTTCCGGCCCCACTCTCAAGCAATCCTTGAGCCAAAGTTATACTCGCCGGAATCTTATAATTCTTCATATGCTGTATCGCAAGATCCTTATAAGTATTAATATAATCTACATATCGAGCATTTTTGCGTTGTGCTTGTGCGCCTATTGCCATAGAGAGTAAAAGCAATATGACGTAAAATCTCCTTAACTGTTTATTCATTACTATGTTATAAAATATTATTAGCTTGACAAAAATCAAAAAAAAAAATGGGATTATCAATCTCTTTTCTAACTTTGTGATAATAATAATAGAAATATATACTATATGAAATCTATAAATATTACTGCAATCATCAACGAATATCAATTTGATGAACTTTCAAAAGAAGATCAAGAATTAGTAAGTGCTGCAAAAGATATTACTTCAAACAGCTATGCACCCTTTTCAAAGTTTTCTGTTGGTGCTGCAGCTTTATTAGATAATGGAGTTGTCATTACAGGTACAAATCAAGAAAATGCAGCATATCCATCTGGCATATGTGCAGAGAGAACCACCTTATTTTATGCCAACTCACAATATCCTAATCAAGGAGTTAAGACATTGGCAGTTGCTGCTCGCACTGAAGCAGGTTTTATTGATATGCCCATCCCACCATGTGGAGCTTGCCGACAAGTAATGCTAGAGACAGAGAAACGCTATAAGAAACCTATGCGTGTGTTGCTTTATGGCGAAAATGGCATTTATGAAATCAGAAGTGTAGCCGATTTATTACCACTCTCTTTTGACGCTTCGGCAATGGAATAATCATTGAAACAAATCTTCTTTATAGATGTTATTAATCAATAGGTTAATCATTTAAAAAGAAGTAATTATGAAATTATATGATGCCATCATCATTGGATTCGACAGAGCAAGCAGACTGCTTGCTGTCGAATTAACAAAGCAAAGCTGGAGTGTGGCCTTAATTGCAAATTCAGACAATGCTTGCCAGCAATCATGTTTTAATACTCCATCAGCACCCATCTTAAGACTACTCAACGAAGCACACTTGGCTAAAACTTTAAACAGTAAAAACTATGATAGTCAAGCTGCTTTTTACAAAGAAGCCATTGAAAGAAAAAATAGACTCATCGCTATTTTAAAACAAAAGAATCGAGCTGATATAACTAGTCAACCCAACATAACACTTTATGATGGTATTGCTTCTTTCGTTTCGACCGATACAATTCATATCACAAACAATGATGAAGAGATAGATATTCAAGGTAAAGAGATATTTATCAACACCGGCATGACAGATGTTGTTCCGGCTATTGATGGCATCGACAATAGCAGATTTGTTTATACTACAAATACACTTCTTGAGGTAGAGAACTTACCCAAACATCTTATAATTGTTAGTTCTAATAGTTTAGGACTTGAGTTTGCGTCTATGTATGCTAATTTTGGAAGCAAAGTAACGATTATAAACACTCAATCTCAATTTATGCCACATGCAGACAGAGACATTGCCAACTGTGTGCAAAGCGTACTAGAAAAGAACAATATTGAGATTCTTAATAATTGCCAACCACAAAACACGGTTGATGGTGATGATAACATTACCATAAACTTTATTAGTAAGATTGATAACTCTACCTATTCGATTGTAGGCGATGCTCTACTAGCTATAGAAGGGGAAAAGCCTTTTACTAAAGATTTAAACCTTTCGGCAGCAGATATTAAGACCAACGAAAACGGAGCTATTATTACTAACAATCATCTTCATACTACCCTACCTAATATATGGGCAATGGGAAGTGTTAGAGGTGTGATACCATTTACATATACAGCGACAGATGATTGCAGAATAATTCTTGATAAGTTGTTTGGAAAAGATGAACGCACAGTAGATGATCGAGATCCTGTGCCATATTCAATATACATAGATCCTTTCTTTGCTCATGTTGGAATAACAGTAGATGAAGCTCAACAAAGACAATATCGCTTTAGGGTATCAAGAGTAATACTAGATGAGGAGACTACTAATCAACCACAAACTAATGGCATAATGAAAGCTATCATCAATACCGATACAAATAGGATAATTGGTTGTACGCTATTTTGTGACAATGCCATTGAAATGATAAACCTAGTAAATATGGCGATGAAAAGTGATTTAACCTGTGACTATCTACGCGATTTCTTAATCACCCATCCAAATATAAGTAAATTACTAAGCAAGCTATTTGCTTAATTTCAACATTATACGAAGAGGCTGCCACATTAAATGACAGCCTCTTTTTTAATTATACATATAGTGATATTTAGATACAGGTCACGCTGTCACTACAAACTACAAACGAACAACTTATGAATGAAACTATGTTAGCACTCACGTTTTAAAAAAAGCATCAATAAACCCATGCGCTAGCGCGACCTGTATGATAAGAAAAGAACAAGAAAGTTCTAAGAATGATTAGTCGATTATACCTAAAGAATTAAAAAAAAACCGAAAGTAAATGTTATTAACTTAATTCAAAAAATAAAAATAGCAAACACGTTTCTCATTAAATCAAAAATGGATCATTAATAATACACAAAACAACTTATCAAATAATTAGCTCTAAAATTAGAAATAGATTGATTTAACTTAAAAGCCACACATACGAAAGAATTATTTTTTCAGGATTGTTCCATTCTTTAATGTTTATCAAACTAGCGAACATACAAAATCCTTACAATTCGCATTTTAGACAGGTTTATGATACTTAAATTTAATATTTACCACAAAACAAAAAAAGCTGATTCGAATGAACCAGCCTCTTAATTATATTTGAATCTTATTAGATACCTAATGATTTCATCACAGTTTTGATTTTTTCCTCTGCATCTTTATCTGCAGAAGCAATACAAGAACGACAACCAACTTCAGCAACTACTTCAATGTAGAACTTAATTTTTGGTTCTGTACCAGAAGGACGAATCGATACTTTAGTTCCATCTTCAGTATAATATTGCAATACATTCGATTTATCAGGCATATCAATTGCAGATATCTTACCTTCAGCATCAGTTTGTTGAAGCGTTTGGAAATCTTTAATAAGAGTTACTTTAGATCCAGCAATCTCTTTAGGAGGATTGTTACGGAAGTTAACCATCATTTGTTTGATTTCGTCTGCACCACTCTTACCTGGTTTAACTACGCTGATACCTTTTTCTTTAGAGAAACCATATTCAACATAGATATCCATCAATAGTTCGTACAATGTTTTGCCTTGTTCTTTTGCCCATGCTGCAATCTCAGCAATTAAGCAACAAGCAGAAACTGCATCTTTATCGCGAGCAAATGATTCAGCTAAGAAACCATAGCTTTCTTCACCACCACCGATGTATATTTTCTTACCTTCATACAAACGAATTTCGCGTGCAATCCATTTAAATCCAGTATAACAGTCCATCATTTCGATGCTATTCTTATCTGCAATTTTCTTGATAAGTTCTGTTGTTACAATAGTTTTCACAACAAACTCCTTACCAGTCATCTTACCCAACTTTTTGTATTGAGTGATGATGTAGTATAAGTAAAGCATACAAGTTTGGTTACCATTTACCAATTCCCATTCACCTTTATCGTTTTTGCAAGCAATACCAACACGGTCAGCATCAGGATCACTAGCCATAACTAGGTCAGCATCGATACTCTTAGCTAAGTTTACAGCCATTGTCATCGCTTCTGCATTCTCTGGATTTGGAGATACTACTGTAGAGAAGTTTCCATCAGGAATCATTTGTTCAGGAACAGTGATAACATTGTCGAATCCCCACATGTTCAAAGCACGTGGAATCAATGTCATACCAGTACCGTGGATAGGAGTATAAACAATCTTCATATCCTTTTGGTGAGCGATTACTTCAGGATCGATAGATACTGTTTTAACAGCTTCCAAATAAGGTTTATCGATGTTTTCACCAACGATTTCAATTAGAGAAGCATTGCCTTCGAACTTAATCTCAGATGCGTCTTTGATTTTCTCTACTTCATCAATGATACCTTTATCATGTGGAGCAAGTACTTGAGCACCATCATCCCAATAAGCTTTGTATCCATTGTATTCTTTTGGATTGTGCGAAGCAGTCAAGATAATACCACTTTGACAACCTAAATGACGGATAGCAAAAGACATTTCAGGTGTAGGGCGCATGCCATCAAAAAGATAAACTTTGATGCCATTAGCAGAGAATATATTAGCAGATGTTTCAGCAAACAAACGGCTGTTGTTACGTACATCATGACCTACTACTACCGAGATTTGCTCAAGATCACTAAAGTTCTTCTTCAAATAATTAGACAAGCCTTGTGTTGCTGCACCAACAGTATAAATATTCATTCGGTTGGTTCCAACTCCCATGATACCACGAAGTCCACCTGTTCCAAATTCAAGATCTTTGTAGAAAGCTTCAATCAAATCTGTCTTATCATCATTAGCCAACATGCGCTTCACTTCAGCCTGAGTTTCGGCATCATATGCCGGGGTAAGCCATTTTTGTGCTTTCTCAGTTACCATGTTTATAAGTTCCTGATTTTCCATTTAAATATTTTATTTAATTGTTAAAGTATATACCTATTTTACTATTACAAATGTATGTTGTTTTAGTTTAAAAACCTAACAAAACACCGATTTGTCTAACAGATAGAATTGATATAAAGTTTATTTAATCTTATAACGATCTCCCGTTTGTTTCACGTACTCTTCCAAATACTCTTTAGGATATCCTACACGGATAGGACGTGCTGGTTGACCATTTTCATCTCTCTCGAATTGACCATCTTTCACTTTGCGAACCACACCGTCATTGTACATTACGATTAAGAATTCGCCAAGTTTCTTCCATGAATCAACAGCGTTTTGAGCCATCATGCAAGTATAGTTGGTTAGGAAGTGGACTGCTTCTTTTGGGTTCTTCTTGTGAAGTTTAACAGCTACTTCTTCGATACCTGGTTGAGCTTCGAAATATTGAGTTTCCAATTGGTTTTGCACATTGCGCATATCACCAATCATCAAGTTATAACGAGGATAAATCATATTAGCAACCCAGTTGTAAATCCAGAAAGCTGAGTTCCATGAGAAAGTATTATAATCAGCACCATCAACACGAGTATAGCTAACAGGAGCTTTTGTAGCGCTACAGTACACAGGAGTAAATACAGTCATGTTTGCATCATCCAAACCAAACCACAATACACCACCAACAGCATCAGGCAAATAAGAACGCATTTGAGATACAAATACGAAAGCTGATTGTTGAGTAGAGATAGGACGTTCGTTGAAATAAGCTACATCATTTACTTTGAAAGAAAGCGGAGTAGTACGATAAGGAGCTTTGTAAGGGCCAGCACCAAAATCATTGCTTAAATCCAATGGAGTTCCTTCATAATGATCGCGCATAGCATGTTGAATGTCTTGAACAGAGATCTTACGATCAGCTTTCATATACAAAGGCATTGGAGTATCAGTTTCGCCATAGATATATGGTAAGAACTTTTCGCCATCTTTAGTAAACATGTTATAATAACTCCAAACGCGAGCTTCGCAATAACGACGAGCACCAAAGTCAAGTGGAGCATAAGCGTTAGCAAAACTAAAATCTTTGTTCACACCATCAAAGTAACCTTTTTCGCGAGCAAAAGAGATTACATCAGGAGAGTAAACGCAGTTTTCTTTATCATTTAGATTGAACTGATGAATACGAGCTTGATTAGCATGAGCAGAGATACAATCATCAGGAATACGTACTGCAACCCAAACGGCGCCACGTACACCAGGACCTTTACCAATCATTTCCATAATCCAAACTTCGTTAGGATCGGCAATTGAAAATGATTCACCACTACTGTAGTAACCATATTCTTGAACTAAGTCGGTCATTATCTTGATTGCTTCGCGAGCAGTACGCGAACGTTGCAAAGCGATATAGATTAAGCTACCATAATCAAGAATACCTGTCGAATCGGCCAATTCAGGACGACCACCAAATGTAGTTTCGGCAATGGTCAACTGAAACTCATTGATGTTTCCAATCACATTGTAAGTTTGGCGAGCTTGTTCAATTTGGCCAAGATACTTACCAGTATCCCACTCGTAAACATCGAGCATTGTACCTTTTTTGTAAGTAGCAGCCGGATAATGATACAATTCGCCGAACATACCGTAAGAGTCGGCCGAATAAGAAACAATGGTAGAACCGTCAGTAGAGGCATTCTTGCCTACAATCAGGTTTGTACAAGCAAAGCTTTGTACTACAATTGCCAGTGCAAAAAGAGCACTTAGTAAAAGTCTTTTGTTCATTTAGTCTTTATTTATTGATGTTTATAATGTTACCAGTAAAAAGATTCGTTCACGACAGTCTCATTGCCACAACCATCTATTGCAATCAACTCAACATCTTGAGTTTTTCCCTTTTCAATATATTTAGGGTCTAAGTCACAAATATATTGAGAACTTAGCATATTTGGTCTATAAAATAAGGCATATTTTCCGTTAATTGTACCCCGATAACTCGAAATACCGGTTTGAGAATCGGTAATAGAGAATGCCATCTTCCCATTTTTGGCCCATGCATTCTTGTTGATAGGCGTAATGCGCGGAGGAGTCGTGTCGATAGCAACAGTATAAGTAGCAAGGTCGCGTATATTGGCTATCATATATCCCTCTTCATATTTACCACCAACCGAACTCATGCGGTTAGGACCGGTAACTCTTGCTACGTAATATTTTGATGTATCATCAATAGGCATCTTGCGAAGTGCAATCTTCAACTCCCCATTGTATCGCAGATGGACTCTTCGGTCATTCAACTGATAAGTATGAGCTATCGCATTTCCATTCCCCTTCACTTTAAAGTTAAGTGGCACATCATCGTACAACACGCCTTGTGGCAGCATTAATGATAAGCCGGGAGCATGCAGATAGTTAGGCTTGTTCCAATTAAAGTAGTATCGTTCGCGATGCTGCAACGGTTTAATATCTTTCTGAACACCGCGCACTGTAAACTGATAGTTCGAAGTATTGCCCGATGCATCCGA
Source organism: uncultured Bacteroides sp. (assembly GCA_947074345.1). GTDB lineage: Bacteria > Bacteroidota > Bacteroidia > Bacteroidales > Bacteroidaceae > Bacteroides. Next base: position 22,107 of record CAMTPH010000033.1, read on the forward strand.
AAGCGTATAGGTAAAAAGATAATCGCGTTCCTCATCAATTGTTATCCAGCCATTAGTATCATTGTATGCCTCATGCAATCTCAATGGATTTCCCGGATCGATATACGATTTCATAAAACCGTTTTTAGTCCACGAGTTAACCAAACGAGCTTCGAGTTGCGAGAAGCGGTCAACAACACTTTTATAGACCTCTTTGCCGTCTACCTTCAAAGTAAGTGTATGAACGCCACACTTATTGTTTGCCCCATTCATATAGTCGTAAGCTTTAATACCCACTCCTATTTCGCCCCAAGCAGTGATGGGTTCTTTGCTACCAATATTAAAAGTATAGTCTGTTCTTTTGTCCTTCACTACCCCTTTTCCTACTTTAGGCGATACCATAATAGCCTCAGCCTTGGGAGCAACGGTATCTTTGATATATTGTCCAAACAAAGGTAAGGGATCAACAAAGTCGCCCGACTCGGTTTCGATAACCTCTAAGTGAAGATGAGGGCCAAACGAATAACCTCTATTACCGGCCAATGCAATATTCTCGCCTGCTTTCACCCGATACTCACCCGGTTCGGGAGTAATACTCACCTCGTAAGTCTCGTTCTCATGCTGTGCATCCTTTACGCGTTGAGCAATAGAAGGGTAAAAAGCTTCGATGTGTCTATTGATTGATGTGTATCCATTATCATATACAACCTCCATGATGCCACCCGAGCCATGGGTAAAGGCAATACGCGAGATATAGCCATCGGCTAATGCCCGAATAGGCACACCTACTACCCCACCGGTTTTAAAATCTAATCCACCATGAAAGTGAGTAGCACGTATTTCGCCAAAGTTTCCACTAAACAGCGGAGAAGAATTAAAGGGAAGAACAAATACCGGCGTTGAGTCATTTTGCGCATGTGCAGACATTCCACAAGCAAGCATTGCCATTAAAATATATCGCTTCATCAAATTATCTATCTTATACCTCGAATTGTGAGTGTCAATTAATATATTTATATATGGACAAAGATAAATCATTTTAAGCTAAATCCGTATCTTTGCAACAGGTAACGAACCATAAATATTTAAGAAGATGAATGTAAATACATTGTCTAAGGATAAAGATCCGATGGGCGCAGCAATATATGACTTTCATGCGAATGGAAAAGCTGGAAAATTAAGAGTCTTGTCATCACAGTTTGACGAAGATGAAATCCCTGTTAAAACACTATTTCGTTCATTGAGCCAAATGCCTATCTTAGAAAAAGAGGCTTTGAAACTAGCTACAGGTAAGATTTTAGATGTAGGTGGTGGTAGTGGCTGCCATTCTTTGGCATTGCAAGAGATGAACAAAGAGGTTCACGCCATCGATATATCTCCTCTCTCGGTAGAGACCATGAAACTCAGAGGAGTGAAGAATGTTGAGTTGGCAAATCTCTTCGACGCTCAGTTCGCCGATACATTCGACACAATTTTGATGTTGATGAATGGTTCGGGTATCATAGGCGAATTAAGCAACATGCCGGCTTTCTTTATGAAGATAAAGCAACTATTAAACCCAGGCGGTTCGGTGCTTCTCGACTCGAGCGATTTAAAATACCTTTTCGAAGATGAAGATGGTAGTTTCTTGATAGACTTGGCAGGCGATTACTATGGCGAAGTGGACTTCAAGATGGTGTACAAAGATGTAGAGGGCGATCAATTTGATTGGTTATACATCGATTTTCAGACACTTAATCTCTATGCAGCCGAGTATGGCTTCGAAGCAGAGCTCATCAAAGAGGGAAATCACTATAACTATCTTGCCAAGCTAACTCTCAAATAAGCAAGTATCACAATATACTTATTGAATAAGATGAAGGATGTATCAATACGTTGGTACATCCTTTTAGTTTATATGCCGATCATCAATAACGCGTCTGATAACTGTTAACTATTATCAGATTGAATGTATATAAACAACGCGATAATAGTTAACAGTTATCGTTTCGTTTATTTGTAGTTTGTAGGTTCAATAAGCTGTTTCAACCTACAATATCTATATAAGCAAGAGCGTGGATACATTTGATGACAAACATATCCACGCTCAATAATGGTTTTATGAGATAACTCTTTGCAAGAAGAGTCTATTCAATTATTTTTTAGACAACATCTCGTCTATCTTTTCGGTTAGTGTTTTAAACTCTTCGTCGTTAAACAAACGAGTAAGCATTACAATTCGGCCCTCTTCATCAATCAACACATTGCGAGTAATGCCCGATTTGCGTAAAGCATATTTAGCAAAGATATCAGCATTTGGGTCCAATCCCATCGGATAAGTTACACCGGTAGCTTTTGCAAACTGAATCACTACATCCAATGGTTCATCGCGGTCGATACCAATCAATGCGAAGTTTGGATTGCTCTTATGTTTCAACCAGATGTCTTTTTCGATGAAAGGCATCTCTTTGCGACATACACCACACCAGCTTGCAGTAAATTGCAACATCACTACTTTGCCTCTTAAAGAGTCTAAAGTTACGTGGCTTCCGTCTGTTAACTCAATAGTGAAGTTTGGTGCTAACTGACCAACCTTTACAATGTATCCGGTTGAATCTGCTTGAACCTCTTCTACCGCAGCATCAGTTGTAGTTACTTCCGCCTTCTCTTTTTGTGCTTCTTCTTTAGCCGCTTTTGTGCCACAAGATGCAATTGAGGCCATGATTAACCCCAAAACTAGAATTTTTGAAAAAATCTTCTTCATATTATTATTTATCTAAATAGCTGATACAAAAGTAGAAAAAAGTAATTAACAGGCAATAGGTTTATTTGTATAAGAAAATTTTCTCTTCTAGAATTTGGAGATAATAAACTTTTTAGTACCTTTGCAACCGCAAACGAGAAACGCCTCTTTAGCTCAGTTGGCCAGAGCACGTGATTTGTAATCTCGGGGTCGTTGGTTCGAATCCGACAAGAGGCTCTCAAAAACGCTTTCCTTACCAAAAGGGAAGCGTTTTTTGTTTAATATACTTACTCATCAATTCTTGCCTTAAATATCTATAAAGCCCTTTCACGTATAACAAATTATGCTACTTTTGCACCTCGTTTTTTTACATATTATTTTTAAGACACAAGGACATGATTATCACAAAGGACAAAAAAGAAGATATTATAGAGAGATTAAATGTTTTGTACAACGAGCTTATCACTTCGATGGATGGCGAAGAGGTAGATTTAACATCAACTTCATTCAGAAATAGCGATGACAAAATTAAACTTGGCAACAAGGAATATAACAAAACGGATTTAATCGACTTAGATATAAAGAAACTAAATGCTTCTATAAGCCGTTTAGAAACCGAACTTTCTATCTTGAAGAAGATTTGATAACCACCAATATGAATAAAGGCTGATAATACGTTTATCAGCCTTTATTCTTAATTATCTATTTCATAGGCAATCGACACTTGCCGGTTAATGCTGATATAAAATTGTAATAAGCAATATACATTGCTAAAACAGCACTAATAATACCACAGATAGACCCTATATCAATAAGCACTTTCAACTGAAGCCATACGCCAAGCATTTTAAAAAAGAGCAATAGCACAACAAACAATAAAGTTATCGTAAGAATTCGCGTCTTTTTTAAACTACCCAATAGAAGCATCAATGTAAAAACCGTCCAAAGACAGAGATACCAACCTGTTTCTAATAATCCGGGACCGGTAAATATTTTCAGACTAGCAAATACCGCCTCTACTCCATTAGCTATCCAGAATAAACCAAAACAGGTGAATGCGACTAAACCAAACAGGTCGTCACGTTGATTGCAAAACCATCCACCAATAACCTGTCCTATTCCACCAAGCACCAAAGCCGTTCCTACCATCATAGTTGTATCTCCCCAAAAACCTAGTGAAGACACATTGCCTAAAAATGTAGCAAAAGCAAATGCCCATAGACCCAACGTATCGGGATTAATCGGCTTCTGTATTTCATTTCTTACTTCGACTTCCATACTTAGGTCAATTATACAATAATACAGTCAGGCTTATCTCGCCTTGTGCTCCCGTAACATGTATAGCTTCAATATCGGCAGTAGCAGACGGACCTGTATAAAATGCGCCATATTGAGTATCGCGAATATTTAGATTGTGATAAGCATCGTGTAAATTGCCTACCAACTTACTTTTATCGAGCAGCAAATACAAGTCTGTCGACAACAAAGCTGCTGCGGCTAAACCCAGACTTTGATTGGTAACCCACACCGAACCGGTTTCGGCTACACCCAATACGCCTTCACCAATACAAATATCAATGGCATGTGCTGCATGAGGATCGGCTAAATCGGTTAAGTGAATCGTTCCATCATAATCGGTGATATTAGAGAATACACATTTAGTGCTCTTATCAATGTTCTTGTTCAACCAATCTATAGCTGCTGCACGACTGTCAAAATCGATAGCTTTTCCATCAAATCCATTCAATCGTTGGGTAAAACCTTCCAATAAATCGCCCGTATAAGCAAACATAGGCACATCGGGCAACTTGAACTGATGTTGTTTACTGTTTTTAATTTTAGCGAGAATCAAATCTCTCGAACTCATTGTATTACTATCCATCGTTTAAGATTTTTGATTGTTAGACTGTTGCTTTTGTTCCTCTTTATAGAACTCTCTAAACGTTTGCTTAGGTGGTTCAGGGTCTGTATGTTCGGCAGCCCATGGGTTGATTTTTGATTCCATGATACCTTTAGGCATATATCTCAATGCCGCTAATGCCATCTTTTCGCCCCAAACAAGCCGCGACTCGCTCTTCAATACTTTATCGCTAAGATTCATCTCTAAGCGATGAGCCAACTGGTCTTCTTTCTTTTCGACAATGATATCGCGCCAACGAAATACCAGATTAGGAATAGGAACATGCACCGGACACACATTGGCACACGAACCGCAATGGGTACAAGCATATGGCAATTGAGCATAGCGATGAAGATCGTAACTGGGTTCTAAAATAATACCAATAGGCCCCATATAGGTAGCATCGTAACTTAATCCACCCGCACGCCTAAACACAGGGCAGGTATTTAAACATGCCGAACAACGTATACACTTCAATACATCAGAGTATCCGGGAGTTGCCAATCTATCAGTACGTCCATTATCAACAATGACTATGTGCATCTCTTGTCCCTCACGCGGACCATGATAATGTGAAGTATATTGAGTAACATGAAATCCTAAAGCACTACGCGAAAGCAAACGAACGAAGAGCGGTAGATCTTCTGCTTTGGGAATGAGCTTTTCGATACCCATACTAGCCACATACAATGGAGGAACATTGGCACTAATATCTGCGTTGCCTTCATTGGTACATACTACAATACCACCTGTCTCGGCAATGGCAAAGTTTGCACCACTCATTCCTGCATCTACTTTAATATAGTTCTGACGCATATCCTTACGCATCACGCTATTTAAGTAATGTGGATCATCATTGTTCGGATCACTTCCCATGTGTTGAGCAAACAGTTCGGCAACGTCTTGACGCAGTTTATGAATAGAAGGCATCACAATATGCGAAGCGCGCTCATTGCTTAATTGCTGTATCCGCTCACCTAAATCGGCTTCGAAGATTTGTATCCCCCTCTCACCCATATACTCGCGCATACCACACTCATCCATCAGCATAGATTTGCCTTTGGTTACTATCTTTACATTATGAGCTTTGAAGATATCATAGATAATCTGATTGTGCTCATCGGCATCCTTCGCCCAATGTACATGCACACCATTTTCGGTTGCGTTCTTTTCAAACTCTTCGAGATACACATCTAAATTAGAGAGCGTATGCCTTTTGATATTCGACGCCAACAATCGCATCTGTTCCCACTCTGGAATGTTTTGTGCGACTTCATCTCTACGCATTCGGGCAGCCCACAAACATTTATCATGACTCTTCCAATGAGCAGCATCTGCTAAGAATTTTGCTCCATTCTTTTCTTGATTTACCTGTTTCATACCGCTGCATCTCCATTTAG
>CAMTPH010000034.1 GCA_947074345.1 uncultured Bacteroides sp.
CGTAAGATTAGTGAGCGTTTGGCGCTTTCTATCGGTATGTTTACGCGTGGTGAAGTAGGGGCAGGTGTTATTTTTATTGCTCTTGGCTATAATCTGGGAGGACCAGCTTTGATCATTTCCGTTCTAACCATAGTGCTGAACCTTATTCTTACCGGTATCTTTGTGATGTGGGTTAAGAATTTGGCTCTAAGAACCTACAAAGTGGAGTAGGGTTCTAAGAACAACATTTTAATTTATATACACGCATTATGACTATTTTTCGCTCGATGAGACACGCTACATCTTTAAATGTGTTAGCGAGCCTTCTATTGTTTTTGACAGCAATAGCTGCTGCCATTATCGCCAATTCATCTTTGGCGCCAGCTTATCAACAGTTCTTATCACACGAACTGCATCTACGCATTGGCAGTTTTAATCTTCTTTCGCATGGAGGAGAACCGTTGACAATGCTAGAATTTATTAATGATGGATTGATGACTATCTTCTTTTTGATGGTCGGTCTTGAAATTAAACGTGAAGTATTGGTAGGAGAGTTATCTTCATTTCGCAAAGCTGTATTGCCTTTTATAGCTGCTTGTGGCGGTATGATTATTCCAGTTGCTATTTATGCCTTTATTTGTAATCCAGGCACTGAAGCCGGACAAGGTTTGGCTATTCCTATGGCAACTGATATCGCGTTCTCTCTAGGAGTTTTAAGTTTGCTTGGCAAACGAGTTCCTTTGAGTCTGAAGATATTCCTTACAGCATTTGCAGTTGTTGATGATATTGGAGGTATTTTAGTCATAGCATTATTCTATAGCTCACATGTTTCTTATGGTTACTTGATAGCAGCTGCTGTTTTATTTGCATTCTTATATTCTATCGGAAAATGGGGTGCTAACAGTAAAGTTGTTTATCTAACGGTGGGAGTTGTAATCTGGTATCTATTCTTGCAATCAGGTATACACAGTACTATTGCAGGTGTTATATTGGCATTCGTTATTCCTGCTAAACCACAATTAAATGTAGGTAAGTATATTGAGCGTATTCGTAAAACAATTAATCAGTTCCCTGAGGTTTGCTCTGAAAGCATTGTGTTGACAAACGAACAAATTGCTCAGTTAAAGAAAGTAGAAGCTGCATCCGACCGTGTAATCAGCCCTCTTCAATCACTTGAAGATAACTTGCATAACTTAGTTAACTATATCATCTTACCATTGTTTGCTTTTGTAAATGCTGGTGTTGTATTCTCTTCAGGCGAAGGTGAAGCTATTGGTACAGTTACTATTGCAGTTGCATTGGGTCTGTTGCTTGGTAAGTTTGTGGGAATCTTCTCGTTTACTTGGTTGGCTGTTAAAAGTAAATTAGTTCCAATGCCTTCGGGAATGAATTGGATGAATTTATCAGGTGTTGCATTGCTTGGTGGTATCGGTTTTACCGTATCGCTATTTATTGCTAACCTTTCGTTTGGTAGTACCAATCCGGTATTGCTCAATCAAGCCAAGTTAGGCGTATTGGCCGGTACAGTTATAGCTGGTTTTCTAGGCTATGTAGTACTTCATTTTGTACTTCCTAAAAAACATCATGTCGATTAATTGACAAGATTAAATCATAGTGCACCCAACCATTTTATAGACAATATAAAGCGGTTGGGTGTTTTTTTTGTTAAATAATAGTTTTTATTAACAAATAATTCATATGTTTGTATATAACAATGAAAAGACATATGAAACACATCTTACTTAAATCATTTCTGTTTATATCATTGGCTGTGCTGTTCTCTTCATTTCAGTGCAGTGAATCTGATGATTCTGTCATATGGGATTTCTACCCAATAGAACTAAAAATGTATGTTACTTTGCCTGATGGTACTAATCTGCTTGATACAGAGTTAGAGAACAGCATTCTTGAGAATAACATCAAAGCTATTCATAACGGAAAGGCTTATCCTTTGAATTTAGACCATATTGATGATGAGGTAAAAGTTGCTACTCGTGCTTACTTGCCCGTATTTTATGGATTAATGCTATTAAAAGATGCCGATGGTATTCCTTACCTATATTTTGGTGAGTTTGATGGCGGAGGTAATTATGAAAATGAAATTGTGACGATAGATTGGGGAGATGGCTCCTACAATACACTTACTTTCGATTCTAAATTGACTTGGAACAAAAGTGAGCCCGTCATTTTCAGATATTTCTATTTAGATAAAGAAAAAGTTGAGAATCCGATGACCATTGTAAAAACATTGGATTCAAAATAAAGATAGTAGTTTATTAATATTTTAAGTAAAGTTTATTATTGAAAATATTAAATCTTGATCCATTACGGATCGTACAAATCTCTAATTTGAAAAAGAAAAAAAATACACCGCACCTATAATTGTGAAATTATGATGCGGTGTTTTTTCTGATATAACTTATAAGTTTATTCCTCTTCTAAGTCTTCAAGTGGTAAGATGCGCTTGCTTTCATCAACAGGCAATTGCTCTACTTGACGCAGTTTGCGCTCTATAGCTCGGCTGCGTTTACCGATAACCTCTTCTAGTTGGTCGCCGGCATTTTGCAGATTCTTTTGTACCTTCTCTAACAAACCACCAAATTTACCAAACTCCGTTTTTACAGCTCCTAGTACTGCCCATACTTCGCTTGTACGCTTTTGAATAGCCAATGTGCGAAATCCCATTTGCAAACTGTTTAGTATAGCACCTAAGGTAGTTGGCCCGGTTACTACAATCTTGTATTCGCGTTGCAATGTTTCAATCAAGGCAGTTCTTCTGATAACCTCTGCATAGATATTTTCGAAAGGCAAAAACAAGATAGCAAAGTCTGTAGTATAAGGAGGATCAACATACTTATCGTGAATATCTTTCGCCATTTTCTTGATAGTAGCCTCTAGCTGTTTGCCCGATGACTCTATCAATGCGATATCGCCAGCCTCATACGCATCATAATATTGCTCATAAATGTCTTTCGGAAACTTGGCGTCGATAGGCAAGTATACAGTCGAATTGTTATCATCCTTACCAGGTAGCTTGAGTGCGAACTCAACAAATTCGGTTCCGCTTTTCTTTGTTTTCACATTGGCGTCGTACTGTTCGGGGCTCATCATTTGTTCGAGCAATGCACCTAGTTGAACTTCGCCCATTGTACCACGCATCTTTACGTTGCTTAGTACCTTCTTTAATCCACCCACATCTTGCGCAAGCGATTTCATTTCGCCCAATCCCTTTTGTACATTCTCAAGATGAGTACGCACCAAGTCAAACGATTGAGAAATGCGCTCGTTCAATGTTTTCTGAAGTTTCTCTTCAACCATTAAGCGCATATCATCCAAACGCTTTTCGGTAGATTTGACTAATGTTTCTTGTTGGCGAGCCATTGTATCGAAGCGTTCGCGTTGCAGCTCGCTATTGTTTTTCATCCCTTTGTACAAGGCATCATTAAGCTGCTGCATATTTTGATTGAGCGTTTGAGTAATCTCCATTCTCAATTCGCGAATTGTTCTATTTAGCTCCTCACGATTCTCTTGCATTTGTTGGCGCAAGGCCGTTTGTATCTGTTCGCTTTGGTTGGCTGTGTTGTTTTTCTTAGTCAGCAATAACACGATACAGCCAATCAGTAGGGCGATTATAACTAATAAAAGTATAAGCTCCATATATTAGCGAGTCAGAATTTCGTTACCCGTTTCCGTTATCAAAATCATGTTTTCCCATTGAGCCGATAGCTTGCCATCGTCGGTGCAAACGGTCCAATCATCTTCTTCGTCGACAAACACTTTGTATGTACCTTCGTTAATCATTGGTTCAATAGTAAATGTCATACCCGGAAGCAACATAACGCCTGTATTTCTCTTGCCAAAGTGAGCCACTTCAGGCTCTTCGTGGAATTTTAATCCCACACCATGTCCGCAAAGATCGCGCACTACGCTGTAGCCATTCTTTTCGGCATGTTCTTGAATAGCTGCACCTACATCGCCCAAGCGAGTCCAAGGTTGAGCTGTTGCAATACCAATCTCAAGGCACTCTTTAGTAACTTGCACCAATCGACGAGCCTCTTCAGATACATCTCCAATCATAAACATACGCGAAGCATCCGAGAAATAACCATTATAAATAGTCGATACGTCTACATTAACAATGTCGCCACTGCTCAATATCTCATCATGCGATGGAATACCGTGACATACCACATCGTTGATGCTTGTACATACACTCTTAGGAAATCCCTCATAGTTGAGCGGTGCAGGAATTGCCCCATGTTTAATTGTAAATTCGTATGTTAGACGATCAATTTCGGCAGTCGAGATTCCTTCTACAATCTTCTCTGAAAGATAATCGAGTAGGGCAGTATTGATCTTAGCACTTTCGCGAATACCTTCTATCTGCTCGGGCGTGCGAAGTATCTTACGTGGAGGAAGCTTCATGCCTTGTTTGCGAAGCTTTTGTATCTTTTCTTCTATTTCGTCTGAATAATTGTCTGGAGTAAATCGTCCTCCTTTTAAAATCTTCTTCATAATCGGTTGTAATTAGAAATTCATATTAATACAAAGTTAGCTATTAACCCTCATAATGGATAACAAATATTGAAAACTTTTTTATTGACCTAGTGTTACTTCAAAAGATGCGATTAAAATAACAATTATGAATAAATCCTTTTTGATAATAATATTGCTTGCATTGTTTGTAGTGCAAGTCGAAGCGCAAGAGTCGTGTACTTTGCACAAACATGCACGCAACGAGATAGCGATAAGTCCGGGTGGTGTATATACATTTTCAGACAAGGAGTGGTCGTTTGGCGCACATGCACACTATATGCGTACTTTAGGTAGCGATAGTCCATGGGCACTAGGTGGAGGGCTCGAGGTAGTAACTGCTCATGGGGGTCACTATACGGTAAGTGTTGGTGCAAAATATACATTTCTGCACTTCTTGAACTTCGCAGTTATGCCAGGGGTTACGTTCTTTAAGAAGGATAAGCATGAGCATACTGCAAATGATAGCCATCATCACCATGATAGCAGAGCCCGTTTTTCGGTTCACTTAGAGTTTAGTTATGATATGATTCATACAGAGCATTTTCATTTAGGTCCTGCCATCGATTTCTCACTATGTAAGAATGATAATCATTTTATGATAGGTTTGCATTGTGCATACGGCTTTTGAATATTTTAATATGATGCAAAAAGCACGATAACTGTTAACTATTGCGAGGTGAATAGTTAACAGTTATCGTGCTATTTAATATAATATATTCGTCTAAACTCTGGTTACTTATAAATCAGTTTAGAAGGAACTCCCTCGCCAAATAAACTCTCGCCAATTGTGGTTAGCTGATTGCTGCTGGCTTGCACATAACGAAGATTTTCGCAACCCAAGAAAGCGGCATAGTTAATAGTCGTTACTGTAGATGGCAATACCAATGTACCGCACAGACGACCGCAATTGCTAAAGCTACGTTGACCGATAGTTTGCAGTTTGTGTGGTAGATTTATATTTAGTAAGTACTTCTTTTGCGAGAAAGTAAAATCAGGAATAACAGTTGCATTGGTGTTCTCAATGTTTAAAGAAACCAAATTGGGCATGTAATCTCTGATAAGTCTAAAATCCTCATTATCTAATTTGCCTTCAATTGTCAAGAAGTTGATATCTCTTGGTTGTACGCCAAGTGTTTGCAGTTCGTTGGCAAGGCTACCCATAGCACCAACTTGTACATTCGTTTCAACCGGATTGCCTTCGATGAAAGCAAAAGTACTCCACTTGTCTTTGCGCTTGTAGGCATCGCTCGATCCCAATGGCACAAATATAGCTGTCACGCTATCGGCCAATGCTTCAGGCAATAGGTTAGGAGGTGTTTTCTTATTGATTTTGCAAACCGTTAAGTTTTCGCATCCTTTGAAAGCAGCATCTTCAATGTTTTTAATTTTCTCAGACAAAATCACTTGCTTCAATGATTTCTTTCCTGTTGCTACACCATTTTCTACTTTGCAAAAGGCATAAGCCGGAATGAAGTTCGCCATATAGATATAAAACTTCTCAGGATATGTACCGCCTTTGCCCGAATACATCTTGATATCAGCATTCGAAATATCCAAAACTTCTAAGCTATGAAAATCATCTCTCAGGCGTTTAAAGTCTTCTGCGTTGATATTTCCTGTAAGAGTAAGGTGGGTGATGCTGTTTGCTTCCTCTTCAGTCATCTGTGAAATCATAGTCCCTGCTTTCGGAACATAGAATTGTTTGTTTACTTGTTGTGCTATTGCCGACGATGTTATTAAAAGAAGAGCAATAATCAGTGAATGTTTTAGTTTCATGGTTTGAGAGTTTTTTGCATGTCAAATATATTAATATATATAGACTTATAAGTCATTTTTTGTTTTTTATAGTTATTTTTGTGTCAATATTCACAATTGAACACAATGGACAGAAATATTATTGCTCAAAATAAAACTGGAGTTAATTTAATTTTTAGTTTACTTATCTACATCGTTATCTTTGTTACTTTATCCATCATGCTTGTGGCGGTCTTTGCTCTCTTTATACCTAAGCATGAGCAATCGGATAATTATATTTTTGTGCTTCAATTAATAATGCTGCTAACGGTTCTGATTACCACCTTCTCGGTTCAAAGATGGATTGATAGAGTTCCATTTTCATATCTTGGACTGTTTACTCGTTCTCGATTACGAGATATCTGGTATGGCTTTTTGGCTGCTGTGAGTATCTTTGCTGTTGGCTTTGGTGCATCGTGTATGATCGGGTTGATACAAGTCGAAAACTATTCGGTTAACTGGATGGCATTGATTAGTAGCTTTGTGTTTTTCTTGATTGTATCTTTCAGCGAAGAGATAATGTGTCGTGGCTACTTTTTAGGTAGAATGCTGGATGCACGTGTCAATAAGTTCTTTGCCCTGTTTGCATCATCATTGATTTTTGCTATACTTCATATATTCAATCCTAACCTCACTCTTTTATCTTTTGTAAATCTAGTGCTTGCCGGATGTATGTTGGGTGCTACATATATATATGTACGCAATCTGTGGTTTCCTATCTCATTGCATCTTTTCTGGAATTGGATACAAGGAGGCATTCTTGGTTATGATGTTAGCGGAACAAAAACCTTCTCTGGTATCTTAGAACTATCTTATCCTTCATATAATATATGGAATGGCGGCCTATTTGGTTTTGAAGGTTCACTTGTTTGTACAATACTTACCGTACTATATACCGTTGCTATTATTGCCTATTTTGAACGAAAAGAGGCAAAAAAATAAGCGATTGAAATATATCAACCGCTTATAATGAGTAAATCTATCTTTTAGTTTTGCTCTAAGTCTTTCAATGAAAGTTGAATTCGTTTACGTTCCATATCAATGCTTATTACCTTGACCATAAGTTGTTGGTGTATAGAAACCACCTCTGTAGGGTCTGATATATAGCGATTGGCCATTTGTGATAGGTGAATCAATCCATTCTCTTTGATACCTATATCAACAAAAGCTCCAAAGTTGGTGATGTTACCAACTATGCCCGGCAATACCATTCCTTCTTTTAAGTCGTTGATGGTACGAACATTCTTATCAAATTCAAACTGTTTAATCGCTTTTCGAGGGTCTAGTCCCGGTTTATCAAGCTCTTTGATGATGTCTTGTAGCGTAGGCAAACCCACTGTTGGTGTAATATAGCGATTAATATCTATCTTATTGCGCAACTCTTTATTGGCTATCAAATCGGCAACAGAGCATTTTAGGTCTTTGGCCATCTGCTCTACGATATAATAACTTTCGGGATGCACAGCCGAATTATCCAAAGGATTTTTTGCTTGTGGTATACGTAAGAAACCGGCACACTGTTCGAATGCTTTAGCTCCCATGCGTGGCACCTTTAATATTTCTTTGCGACTATTAAAAGCTCCATGTTCGGCACGATAGCTAACTATATTTTGTGCAAGTTGCGGACCTAACCCCGATATATAAGTCAACAAATGACTGCTCGCCGTGTTTAGATTTACACCAACTTGATTTACACAATTCTCAACAGTTTGGTCGAGTGATTTCTTTAATTTAGGTTGGTCTACATCGTGCTGATATTGTCCCACACCAATCGATTTTGCATCAATCTTAACCAATTCTGCCAATGGGTCCATTAGTCTACGACCAATAGATACAGCGCCGCGAACAGTAACATCATATTCAGGAAATTCATCGCGAGCAATCTTTGATGCTGAATAGATAGAAGCCCCTTGTTCGCTCACCACAAATACCTGCAATGCACGGTCAAATTGTTGGTTCGTTACAAAGTATTCAGTCTCTCTACTAGCTGTTCCATTGCCAATAGCTATCGCCTCTATTTGATAAGCCTCAACCATCTTTCTCAATTTAGCAGCCGCCTCTTTGGTCTTGTCAACAGGAGGGTGAGGGTAGATGTTCTCGTTGTGAATTAAGTTACCTTGAGCATCCAAACAAACCACTTTACAACCGGTTCTAAAACCAGGATCGATAGCCAACACACGTTTCTGTCCTAAAGGCGACGCAAGCAAAAGTTGACGAAGGTTTTCGGCAAACACTCTAATGGCTTCCTCGTCTGCTTTCTCTTTGGTTATAGAAGCAAATTCTGTTTCAATAGAAGGTTTAAGTAAACGCTTGTAACCATCTTCTACTGCGAGAGATACCTGTTTGCCGCACTCGTTGTTGCTGCGCACAAAGAAACGATCTATTTTCTCAATAGCCTCCTCGTCATCGGTACTGATGGATACTTTCAATAATCCTTCGGCCTCACCTCTGCGAATGGCCAATAAACGATGCGAAGAACAGCGCTTCAACGGTTCAGAGAAATCAAAATAGTCTCTATATTTTACAGCTTCTTCCTCTTTTCCTTTTACTACTTTTGCAGTAATCATTGCCTGGCGACTAAACTGATTTCGCACTGCGTTACGCGTACGTTCATCTTCACTAACTTGTTCGGCGATGATATCGCGAGCACCTTTCAATGCATCCTCTTCATCTTTAACATCACCCTTAACAAAAGAAGACGCTTTAGCAGACAGATTGTTTTCGCGTTGCATCATGATAATCATGGCCAATGGCTCTAAACCTTTTTGACGAGCCATCTCTGCACGCGTTTTGCGTTTAGGCTTATAAGGAAGATAAATATCTTCGAGTTCGGTCAAATCCCATGAGTTGTCAATTCTCTTTTTTAACTCATCGGTAAGCTTGCCTTGCTCGTTGATTGTATTTAGTATTGTTTCTTTACGTTTGCCTATTTCGCAAAGCTTATCATATTGATTCTTAATCTGCTCAATTTGTACCTCATCAAGACCACTTGTTGCCTCTTTACGGTATCTGCTGATGAAAGGAATCGTTGCCCCTTCACTCAGTAGTTTCAATGTGTTATCTATCTGCGAAAGGTTTAGTTTCAGCGAGGTAGATATCATTTTGTTAAATAATTGCATAAATTTTAATATAAATGAACGTGGCAAATGTACATATTATAATTGGATAATAGTTCTTTTATTGATATATTTGCACATCCTCTCAAAGAGGTTAATGATTTGCTAGACTATTAATTAAGAGTATATTATGAGGTTGATAATGAAACAAATGCATCATGATAAGTGCATATGGTTTTAATTATTTATCGGTATCCATTAATTATTCTTACATGCTAAATTCGTATTTAACCCAAACCATATCAATAATTGTTTTGTTGATAATAACTGTAAAACAGATTATGAAATTTAAATTATTAGTTATCTTCTCTCTATTGATTGCTTCAATCAATTCATTTGCTCAAGACAAAGAAGTTAACATCAAAATTATTGAAACAAGTGATTTACATGGAAACTTCTTCCCTTACTGTTTCATTACTAATCAACCTAAAAGCGGAAGCCTTTCGCGTATCAGTAGCTTTGTTAAAGATCAACGCAATCAATATGGCGACAATGTGATTGTACTCGATAATGGCGATATACTTCAAGGTCAGCCAAGTGTATATTACTACAATTTTATCGATACAGTCTCTACTCATCTTTGTGCAGATGTACTGAACTATGTCAAGTTTGATGCCGGCAATATGGGTAATCATGATATAGAAGCAGGCAATGCCGTATTCGATCGCTGGGTAGAAGATTGTAATTTCCCTATACTTGGTGCCAATATCATTGATACTAAGACCAACGAACCATATCTTCCTCCATACAAAGTATTTGAAAAGGATGGCGTTAAGGTTGCTGTTCTAGGTATGATTACTCCTGCCATACCTGCATGGTTGCCCGAGAACTTATGGAAAGGATTACGCTTTGATGATATGGAAGAAACAGCACGCAAGTGGGTTCCAATCATTCAAGAGAAAGAATCTCCTGATTTATTGGTAGGTTTGTTTCATGCAGGCAACAATGCTGTTCAGATATCGGGTATCTACAATGAGAATGCTTCTAAAGATGTAGCTACTAATGTACCAGGTTTTGATGTAGTTTTCACCGGACACGATCACTCTAAAAGATATAGTGAAGTGGTAAATGTAGCAGGCGATACTGTTTTGATTGTTAATCCTGGAAGCAATGGCGATGTTGTAGGCGATGTAACTGCCAAGTTTAAGATGAAAGATGGCAAAGTAGTAAGCAAAGAAGTAGGCGGACAGTTGACTGATATGAACGATTATCAACCCGATCAAGAATACGATGCACTATTTGCTAATCAGTTTTCGGATGTAAAAGACTACGTGTCAAAGAAGATCGGTACATTATCATCTACCATTACTACACGCCCTTCATTCTTTGGTTCTTCAGCATTTGCTGATTTGATACATACCTTACAACTTAACATCTCGGGTGCTGAGGTTTCATTGACTGCGCCACTATCTTTTGATACCGAAATTAAAGAGGGCGATGTGTATGTAAGCGATATGTTCAACCTCTATAAGTACGAGAACATGCTTTATGTGATGGGATTAACAGGTAAAGAAATTAAAGGTGCGTTAGAAGAGTCTTATAGTCTTTGGACCAATCAAATGAAATCGGCAGACGATGACTTGTTGTTGTTCAGAGAAGGCAATGGACATTCTTCTGCTTTCTATAAACTAAAGAATGCTAGCTTTAACTTTGATACAGCTGCTGGCATCAACTATACTGTCGATGTAACTAAACCTAAGGGTGAAAAGATAAACATCATCAGCATGGCCGATGGTACTCCATTCGATTATGATAAAGTGTATAAAGTAGCAGTTAACTCATATCGCGGTAATGGTGGTGGAGAAATCCTTACTAAAGGGGCGGGTATTGCTCAAGAAGAGTTGAGTAGTCGTATTCTCTCTTCTACAGACAAAGATTTGCGCTACTATTTGATTAAGTATATCGAAGAGAATGGTGTGCTAAACCCTCAACCTCTCAATCAATGGAAGTTTATTCCAGAAGAGTGGACTCAAGAAGCTGCAAAAAGAGATTATAAGAGATTATTTGATAATTAAATAAGTTAGATACAAACCATTATGGCCGAGAACTTAATCATTGACGGTACAAGCAAAACCGATATATACGAATCATTATTGCCACAGATTAAATCATTAATCAGTGGCGAAGATAACTTAATAGCCAATTTAGCAAACACTTCAGCTGCACTAAAAACCGCCTTCAATTTCTTTTGGGTAGGTTTCTATTTAGTAGATGGTGATGAATTGGTGTTAGGCCCATTCCAAGGACCTATTGCTTGTACCCGTATTAAGAAGGGCAGAGGTGTATGTGGTACTGCTTGGCAGAAAGAAGAAGCACAAGTAGTACCCGATGTCGATGCATTTCCCGGTCATATAGCTTGTAGCTCTTTATCGCGCTCCGAGATTGTTATTCCTCTTTTTAAAGGCGAACAGATTTATGGAGTGCTCGATATAGATAGCGAACATCTAAACACATTTGATGCTACCGATTTGAAATATTTAGAAGAGTTGTGTACCTACCTATAGGTATATTTTAAGATTAATTTAATTAATATTTTATACTACGGCAATTAAACCATAAATTTGCGCCCGTTAAATAAGAATGCACATACTTTATGAGACATTTTAAAGTCTACATATCGCTACTACTTTTATCCCTATTTACTGCATATCATGTAAGCATCACGATGTTTTCTCATGTGCACAATGTCAATGGGGTATTGGTTGTGCATTCACATCCCTACAATGCCGAACACTCGCATTCGCAATCGGGATTTCAACTGATAGATCGATTATCAGCCTTTCATACCTTAGAGGCCGAAATACCTTTCTTTGTATCTGCTCAAGATATAGTATATCGCATATTAGAAGTTAAACCAGAACAATCGATTGATCACGATTTATGCAATCGTATCATCTCTCTACGCGCTCCTCCTGCGTTTTCTATCGTTTAAAAGATAGGTTTTAGTTTAATTTTCAGTTATCCAATACCGTTTGTGTATTGAGATATCCCATTTATTATTATCATAAAAAGATATTCAGTATGAAAAATACTTTCATTCTGCTTACACTCTTATGCATGAGTGTAGGCCTCTATGCTGTGAACCCTATTAAAGAGGGGAACATGATTTCAGGACACGTCATCGAAAAAGGTAGCGAAGATGATGTTCCTTATGCTACTGTAAAAATCGTATCATACAATGGTGGAGATGTACCTTCGACTATTCGTGTTACGGGGGTAGTAAGCAATGATCAAGGTCAGTTCGAATTTAAAAATTTGCCCGTTGGTAAATATGTCTTGAACGTACAAGCTATGGGCTATTCATCACAAGAGAAGTCAATCGATGTTAGCAAAGATTATACGGCGGTGGTTCACTTTAAACTCGAAGAAGAAGGCTTTATGACTGACGAGGTTGTTGTATCGGCTAATCGTAATGAAGTGAGCCGTAGAGAAGCACCGGTAGTTGTTAGTGTGATGAGTTCGAAACTATTTGAAGCCATCAACTCTACTGACTTGGCTAAGAGTTTGAACTTTCAATCGGGGCTTCGTGTAGAAAATAACTGTCAGAACTGTGGATTTCCACAAGTACGTATTAATGGTTTAGATGGACCTTATTCGCAGATACTTATCAATAGTCGCCCTATCGTGAGCGCTCTTTCGGGTGTTTATGGGTTAGAACAGATTCCTGTGAATATGATTGAACGTGTAGAAGTAGTGCGCGGTGGCGGTTCGGCTCTATTTGGTGCCAATGCTGTAGGTGGAACAATTAACATCATCACCAAAGACCCTATCAGCAACACTTTTCAGGTAGCCGGAACACTTTCTAATATGAACGGCAAGTCTTGGGAACAATATTTAGGTGGCAATGTATCGTTGGTGTCTAAAGACAATCGCTACGGTATTGCTATGTACGAAACTTATCGTAATCGTAACCCTTATGATGCCGATGGCGACGGATTCTCTGAACTAGGAAAGCTAAACATGAATACTTTTGGTTTTCGTGCATACTATCGTCCTAAGTACAACAGCCGTTTCAATATTGAGTATCATACAACCAATGAGTATCGTCGTGGTGGTAACATGTTCGATCACGAACCACACGAAGCGGATATAGCAGAACAAACACGCCATATCATTAATAGTGGGGGAGCAAGCTACGATTATTACTGGAATGATGCACGCCATAAGTTATCTGTTTATGGTTCTATCCAGCACATTGATCGTAAAAGTTATTATGGTGCTCAACAAGATATGAATGCTTATGGCAAAACCGAAGACTTAACTTGGGTTGCCGGAGGTATGTATACAGGCAATATGGATAACTGTCTTTTTGCTCCTGCTACATTTACCGGTGGATTTGAGTATCAAAACAACTCATTGCACGATATCATGTTAGGATACAATCGTGATATGAAACAAGATGTAAGAATTGCAGGAACCTTTATACAAAATGAATGGCGCATGAACAAGCTTACTATGTTGCTTGGTTTGCGTATGGATAAGCACAATTTGATTGACAATGTCATCTTCAGCCCACGTGTAAACTTCTTATATAAACCGATTAAAGATCTTCAGGTACGTGCAACCTATTCAACAGGGTTTCGTGCACCGCAAGCATACGATGAAGACTTGCATGTAACAGCTGTAAATGGTGAAGGTGTGCAAATTAGAATTGCCGATAACTTGCGCGAAGAGCGTTCTAACAGCTTTAGTACTTCGGCCGATTGGAGTTTTAACTTGGGTCACTGGAAAGCCAATCTATTACTAGAAGGTTTCTTTACTGACTTGCGTCATGTATTTGTATTGACAGATATCGGTCAAGATGATAACGGGCACGTGATTCGTGAACGTCGCAATGGACATGGAGCTCGTGTATACGGAGCAAACATTGATGCTCGTATCGCTCATGGCAAAGAAGCTCAATTTCAATTAGGCTTCACAGCTCAACGCAGCCGTTATACCGAACCTGTAGTTTGGCGCGAAGAACTAGAAGATGGTAGCCCCGAGTTAACCACTAGTCGCATGTTGCGTACTCCCGATTACTATGGTTACTTTACCTTTACATCGGCGCCTACCAATAATTTTGATTTCTCGCTAACGGGTACTTATACCGGTAAGATGGTTGTGCCTCATATGGCTGGCTTTATCGATGAAGATCGCTTAGAAACTACACCTCAGTTCTTCGACTTAAACTTGAAACTAAATTATACCTTTGTTTTGCACGACCACATTAAACTACAATTGAACTGCGGTGTACAAAACATCTTCAATAGTTTCCAGAAAGACTTTGATCAAGGTGTATATAGAGATGCAGGTTACTTTTATGGACCAACTCAACCTCGTACATACTTCTTAGGCTTTAAAATAGCTGGTTGATAGAATGTTATCCTCTACACGATAACTGTTAACAATTAACACGGTAAATAGCTACAACCAACGCGATAACTGTTAACAGTTATCATGATAAATAAAACGTCTCATTCAATAGATTAAATTGAATGAGACGTTTTTCTCTATATAAACAAAGCGTTTACTCTACTTCACAAATTTTTCTCTATAAATAGCATCATCGCTACGTAGCACAATGATGTATGTACCTTTGACTAGCTGGTCGATAGGCATTGTGAATTCAGTACCCGTACCTACTAGATATTGTCTCTTAATTAGCTGTCCGGTAGCAGTATAGATATCAGCTGATTTTACATCTTCAGGAGCGCGCACATAGAGCACATCACTACCAATTTCTTTGTATATAACTACTTTACCTTCTATCTCTTTCAACTCTTCGATGCCTGTTCCTGTTTTTACAATAAATGATAATTGGTCGGTCATCTGAGTTTCGCTGCTCGATTCAGGTTTATAGAGAGCAACCGAATAATTTCCTTCACTAACATTTGGTTGGATAGTCAATGAGAATGGCGACGATGAACCTACCGGAATATATACATTCTTATAGAATACATTGATTGATTCACTTCCACCACTTTCGAATAGAGCTGCTGCCACTTGACCAATATAAACAGGTGCTGTACCCGATGCGGTCAATGTTGCTGTGATAGTCAACTCATCACTTGTTCCAATCTCTGTTGACGATAGTGCCGTATTGGTTGCTGTAATATCACTTGTTCCCGAATAAGTATATAATTCAATAGTTTGCTCTGCTCCTAAGAAAACATATTCTCCTGCCCATTCTGCAACTGGTGCTATCTGATAAGTACCAGCCGATAGTTCAGTCGAAGAGCTACTTTCTATAGTAACACTCACATCATCGGTAGTAGCTGCTTGTCCGGCAGTCATATAAACATCATTAGACGAAAGATAATCGACAATACTACCATCTTGAAGAAGGGCGATAGATATTGTACCATAGTATTCTCTCGAAGTATTTGTATTGGCATATGTCAAAGTAAACTCACCGGTTTTTCCGATATACAAATCGTGCACAACTTCTAGGGTTGCTGTTATGTCAATATTGCTATCCCAATAAGGTGTAAAGGTAGCTTCCGTATCGGTAACCACTACATTAAACTTAGTAGGTGCACCCATAATACCTCTTACCGGGCTCCATTTTGATTCGGTGCTAGCTGTACTTTGAGTAGCTGCATAAAATACATAGTTACCAGGAGTCAAGCTAGTAGGCAAGGTAGAAGATGAATTGAACGATGACCAACCAATGCTTTGATATCCCTCTTGTGTAGGTACTGAAGATGAGAAGCTACCACTGCTTATTACATTTTGTGTACCATTCTGATCGAAAATTAAGGCTATATTTCCTGTGAATTCTGAACTCATATTAACCAACATGCTGATGGTAGGCGAGAACGAACTGCCTAAACTTACGGTTGTAGATGAAAGGCTAATTTCGCTACAAGTAAAGTAAGAAGTGTAGGTAGATGTAGATGATGGAGGTTGGATACCAATATTCATGCCTTGTGATGAAGTATAACCACCACCTAAATTAGTTCCACCACCAATACCAGGAGAAGAAGGGTTGAGGTCGGAGATTAGAAAATATCCATTATCCATACCTGCCCATCCCCAATTAACGTGAACCATACCACTATCATCATAGCCATCAAAAACAAATTCATGTCCTCCTTCGGTCGATACTCCGTCGTATAAAACTGGGCGTCCAGAACTGATTTCATTCATAATCATATCCATCCATTCTGTATACAAAAAATATTCTCTTTGTATATAGGCAATGTTCGTATCGTATCCAAAATAGGTAGTCAACGCATTAGGGATATCATAAGGCTCTGCACCCGATTCATCCGAAGTGTAATCCATCGATACCGATACACCACACGCATACATCAAAGTGGCAACTGCACTGGCCTGAGTAGTAGTGTACTCTCCCGAAATGTATTGGTCGAGCATTTCATCCCATTCGAAGGTTGTACTTGCATAATCGAAACTACAAGAATAGCTATTGGTTTCGGTGGTATAAGAGAATGAACCTTGTCCGGTAGTAGGATATTCATGATATTTTAATACTTGAGCCATAGCTGTAGCAACACATCCTGTAACTGAATTTTCACCATCATCTTCGGGGCAATCGTCGTAATAAGGAGCGCTCTGGTTCCACATAATTTCTCCAAGCAATGGAGATACAGATGATGGATATGAGCGAGTAGAAGGTGCAGCATATACTTTAGGTTTACCTTCTAATTCATCTAGAATATTCATCTCTATGACATAGCTAGCCAAAAAGCTGACAATGTTTTGTGGGATATCTTTGGTTTTAAAAGCACCCTTGTCTGAATAACCCAAAATAGTTTTCATGCGATCGTCGCCCGATACAATGACAAAACCCGATTCACCATTATTGTAGATATAGAAAGCGGGCGATTGAGTGCTGACAGCACGTGTAACTGGTGCATATTTAAAATCTATAGAAGTAGCCACAAGTTGTGGTAAAGTCGCTGCTCGAGTCGAAACTTGTTCAGATTTGAAATAATCTGTAGCAATGATTAATGCTTCGCTTTGCGTACGCTCTTTGGCTAACAACAAAAGAGGCAATGCAAATAAAAATAAGAAGAGTAAGTTTCTTTTCATAAGTTTAGTCTTTTATTATCAATATGAATAAAATATCGTGTAATAAACACTAAAATTTATCTTTTTGTTTTTCGCTTTAACATTAAAAAAATAGAGCCAAATCAATTTCTTGATTTGGCTCTATATCTAATTATATGATTTATGCGATTATTGCTTAATAAACTTTTCTTTTAAAATTCCATCTTCTGTTTGTAATACAAGAATATATGTGCCTACCGATAAATCTGCTACTTGAATAGCGTATTCATTGAATGAACCTGATAGATTGGTTGATGATATCAACTGACCACTCATGTCGTAAATTTCGGCATTCATTATTTGTTTCTTGAACTTGATATTCAATACATCTTTTACAGGTAGAGGATAGACAATTAAATGCTCTGTAGCATCATCTTCTAAATCTGCAATACCGGTTGCTCCTAAAACTGTAAACGGTTTGATGCTTGTAGCTTGTTTATATCTTTTTTCTGTATCTGAATATTTAAACATTGCCCAATAATAAGTTCCTTCGGTTAGGTTATGGGTAATATTAGCTTCTAGCTGATATGGAGTATCTTTTTCAACAAAGACCTTATGCTGATGTTGAGAAAGGGTAGGATAGGTTCCATTGTCAGCCTTATAAGCCAAGAGGGTTAAAACATATGAATCATAAAGAGGGTGATCACTGCTGATGTTGATTGTTGCCTTTAAATTCAATTGTTCATCTTCTCTTACTTGGCTTGATGTAAAGTTTGCTTCGGCAATGTCTACTTCTGCATTTCCTTCAACAGCTTCTTTTATAACAATACTGACCTGATCACCAATATAATAGGTGTTACCCTTCCAAGATGCGATAGGTGCTATGCTATAGTTACCTGCAGGTAAAGTCGATGGTATATAACCTGATAATGTATATACTTGACTCATTTCACTTGGTTCAAGGTATATTCTTTTTGGGAAACTGCCTATGAAACTTCCAGCATCATCAAACAAACCCACTGCTACATCTCCATAAAATTCTTGGTTGGCGTTAATGTTAACACACTGCAAATGAAAATCAGCATTCCTGTTTTGGTATAGTGTGTGTACTATATTAGTAGCACCTCTAACAGATAGATCACCCCAATATGGTTCAACATTAATTTTGCTTCCAGATTCAGATACGATAAAGTTGTACATATAATTATCGCCTACAACACCTCTAATAGGTTTCCAAGTAGTTTCTTTGGTGTTGTGTTTGCTAGCTGCATATAGTAGATAAGTTCCATCTTCTAAATTGCTAGGCAATTTCATGGTACTGTTTACATCGCTAAACTTAAGGTTTCTAGTGCTAGTTATATAGTACCAACTACGAACTTCGCGGTTTGTATTGAAGGCATTGCCTACAACAGTTTGTTTTCCATCTTTTTCAAGTACAATAGCAATATCGCCATTGAACTGATTACCCATATTGTATAACTCAACAATTGTAGGTGTAAATACACCACCTGGGTTTATTTTAACAGGAAGTATAAGTTCCGAACAAGCCAATTGAGATGAATAAACAGAACTAGATGTTGGTTTTTGTATACCAATAATCATTGATTGACCATAAGCAAAGCCATCTTTAGCACTAACATCGCCACCACCAATACCAGGATTAGCAGGATTTAGTTCGGTGATTGAAAAATAGCCATCACTATTTCCACCCCATCCCCAATTGATATGTACTAAATCTTTGGCATCATATCCATCTAACACAAATGCATGACCCGAGTTTGCTGTACGTCCTGTATAGAATATAGGACGACTTGCATTCAATTCAGTCTTAATCTTTTCCATCCATTCTTTATAAAGGAAAAGGTCGCGATCAATGCATAAGTTGTTTTCGTCATAATTGAAGTACTCAATTAATTTTTCACCAAAATCTTTACCAAAAGCACCTGATTCACTATTTGTGTAATCCATATCAACAGCAACACCACATGCATACATCAATGTTGCAACAGCATCGGCTTGTGCTTGAGTATAGCTATCTCCATATTGTGGAAGCATATTGTTCCAATCGAATGTGGTATTACTATAGTCGAAACTGCAACTTAAACCTTTTGTTTTTGATGAATAAGAATAATAACCTTGTCCTTTGTTTGGATAACTATGATACTTCATAATCATAGCCATTGCAGTAGCTACACAACCCGAAGCCGAAGGCTGAGAGTCATCTAGTGGACACTTATTATTATATGGTGCATCTTGATTCCATTTGATATCACCCAATAGGGGAGCAATGGCATTTTGGAAAGCACGTGTAGGAACCGAAGTCTCTTCGATTTTTACCTTTTCAACACCTTCGGGTAGATTTTCAATCTCGCTTAACTCGTCTACATAAGTGTTCAAGAAGTACTTAATATTACCTGGAATATTTTCAGTTACAAATGGTCCACTATTAGAGTATCCTAAAATAGTTTTCATTCTATCGTCACCCGATATTATCACAAAAGCATTGTGACCCCAATTATAGATATAGTATGCAATAGATTTTGCATCTGTAAATCGGGTAGTTGGAACTTCCATAAAATCTGTAGATGTACCTACTAATTGAATCTCTGAATTACTACGAGTCGCGGCAGATGCAGATTGTTCAAAGAAGTCTTTCGCAATACTTAATGCTTCGGTTTGCGTGCGTGGTTTCGCAAATGCGATTGTTGTGGCAATAAGTAATAAGGATAAAAGTAAATGTCTTTTCATATAACAACTTGTTTTAGTTTGTATAATAAAACAAAAGTATATAAAAAGTTTTAATAATTAACATACTGTAATAATATAAATCATTCTAGTTGTCAATGTGTTAATAAATATGCCCTTTCAACGAAATGGTTTCTATAACAATTTAAATGTTTATAGAAACCATTGCAACTCTTATTATATTCCTATTGAGGCTTTAAATACAGGAATTGGATTTTGTATTTCAGATTCATAACCAAACCAATATCCTTTAGATTCATCATCATTAATTGGTAGGAAACATAGACGAAGAGAGTCTTTGTATTCTCCTTTAATAATATCCCAATTGTCGGGCGGTGTTTGTCTTTTAGTCTTTACTCGTTCGGCAGGAGCTTTCTTGAGTGATACACCTGCTTCAATCCATGCAATAGTTATATCAGTAAGATGTGCAGGGTAATTCTCTTTGCAGTATTCATATAAGATTAATCCACGACGCTCCATGCTTAATGGTGAATCAATGATGTTCTTTGAAACTAAATATTCGAGGAAGTTTATAAGGAAGTCTTGATTGTTCAACATCAACTGTCGGGTAACTTCTTGCCAAGCATGTACATTGTAAAATCCATCCAACAAGCGTGATAGTTGACGAGCTACTTGCAATTCATCAGGAGTGATTTCTCGAGTAGCAAGTACTTCGTATGGAGGATATATGGAATAAACAATTCCCAATTCTTCGGCTCTCAATCTCATCTCAGTACCTGGCAATAGCTTTAATGATTCAAGTTGAATCTCTCCCGCACCATATTTGGCCAGAGTATGTACATCTTCGAATATCTCTGATAAGTGATAGAGTGGTAGTCCGGCAATTAAGTCGGCATGTGTCTCCATGTTAGTCAGCGAACTAAGATATTGCAATCCTTCGAGTGCTGCTTTTAGCTTTCCTTTTCGTTTGCTTTCTATTAATACTGGTTCGCGAAGACTTTGTATACCTGCCTCTAAGTGCAACAATCCTTTTGGTAATGCTGCTAATGTAGATTTTAGTTCATCGGCAAGTAACGCTGGATGCATTTCGAGATGGAAACAAATATCAGGCGAGAACTCAAGAAATAGATTTAATAGTTCTTTAGCCCTACGTGTATCATAATTGAAAGTGCGATCTAATACGCGAACATTCTTTATGCCGTGTTTATGGATATCAATCAATCGTTCTCGAATAACATCTATACTTAATGTGCGAACCGGTTTTTCGCCACCACTTACACAAAAGGCGCATGTGTTAAAACAACCACGAGTAGTTTCAAGTTGTACAAATGGTTTGCTCCAATTAAAGAATGGGCTTTGCTCAGGAGCTATCAGTTTATCAAAAGCCATGACACGAGCTATGCCATTATCATGAAATACTCCATTCTTGTCTATATAGTTTAAGCCTTCAATATCAATCCATTTCTCGGGGTTGTTATAATTCGATATCCATTTAGGAAAAGACTCTTCTCCTTCACCACGAAATACAGCATCGATGAACGGATTGTGTTGTAAGAACTCTTTGTTATTTCCCAAAAACTCAGGACCGCCTAATATAATAGTACAATTAGGTAATAAAGCTTTTA
This sequence comes from uncultured Bacteroides sp., assembly GCA_947074345.1. Classification (GTDB taxonomy): domain Bacteria; phylum Bacteroidota; class Bacteroidia; order Bacteroidales; family Bacteroidaceae; genus Bacteroides. The sequence goes on from CAMTPH010000034.1 coordinate 21,752, forward strand.
CTCTAGCAGCAATGTGTAATAGAACTTCATGAGTGAATAACCAACAAGTAGCTGCCAGTACATCTGGTTTACGTTTGTATATATCACTCACAATTAATCCAACATTCTCATTGATAGTTGCCGATAATATATCCCATTCAATGGTTTTGTTATCCAACATTTGAGCATGCAAAGCGGGCAATGCAAGAGAAGAATGAGCATAAGAGCTGTTTAAATCGAGCCAAAGGATTTTCATGTGAGTAATATTTTAATAATAAGCAAAGTTACAAAAATGAAATATTGTTTATCTTTTTAACGATTAAACTGTTATATTTGCAACAATTATTAATTAAAATAAGTTTTTATGAACAAAACTCACACTTTTAATGGACTATACAAATACAGTTTATCATTATTAATCATCCTAGCATTATCTCTTTCATCCTGTTCAGATCAAGATGATGATCAAATTTATGATGGATTGATTGGACAAACTTGGGTTGGCGATCTAGGATTTTATGTTGGAAATCTGCCAGTAGAAAGTGGAATTACTTTTAGTGGAAATGACTATGCTGTGGATGAACAATATTATTATAATGAAAATGGTGGTGGTAGAGCTGCTACACTGACTCTACGTTGGTGGGTTGAAGGACAAAGCTTATGGCTTGATTATGGTAGTCACTATCCAATGTTAGAGATAAGAAACATTAGAGTTGGTAATCTATATTTGCACGGTTCTCTATTTGCTGATGGACAATTCGACAGTGATATAGAAATGGAACGAATGTCTAATAGATAAGATAAAGAAAGAGCGAGATAATGATTAAGTTATCTCGCTCTTTTTATTATTGTTTCTTCAAGAATAATTTCTTAAATGCAGAAGGGTATGGTGTTTCGAACTCCATAATCTGTCTACTTACCGGATGATAGAAGCATAACTTGAAAGCGTGCAATGCCAAACGGTTAATAGGGTTTGGTGCAATATCGCCACCATAACGTCCATCACCAATCAATGGATGTCCAAGACTTTGCATATGAACACGAATTTGATTCTTGCGACCTGTCTCTAAGTCGAGTTCGATAAGCGATAAACCATTAGCACGTTTGATAGTACGATAGTGAGTTACCGATTTAGAACCACCATCATCATATTGACTATTGCTTACGTAGATAGTCTTGTCAGTTAACCACGACACAACTGTATCATAGTTCTTTTCAATCTCACCTGTTGCAACAGCTACATAACGACGGTCTGTAACGATATCGTGCCAGTTATCACGCAATATACGTTGTGTCTTTTCGTCTTTAGCAAACATCATCAATCCCGAAGTATCACGGTCTAAGCGGTGAACAACAAATATACGGTTTTGTCTTCCCGAACGTTGCACATACTCAGTAAGGATAGATTGAGCAGTACGCTCTTTCTGACGTTCGGTAGCAACCGAAAGCAATCCTTCTTTCTTCTCGATAACGATGATATAGGCATCTTCGAAAACAATCTTCATCAAGCGATGATTAAATTCTTTGCGGCCTTTATCTTTGCTGATTTGCACACGCATACCAGGTTTCAAGGCGAAGTTGAATTGTGTAGTGATAACGTTGTCTACATATACCACACGTTTACTCAATAAAGATTTTAGTTTCGTACGACTAGCATCAGGCATTTTAGCAGCCAAGAACTGCATTAGTTCCATTGGTTCATTAACCAAGTAGCCTGTATATTGTGCTCTCGCTTTCTCAGCGGCAGTTCTTCTAGGTCTCTTTTTCTTTTCCATGTTAAGGTTCATTTATTATCTGCGTTCTAACAACACTACATTTTCTACATGATGCGTGTGTGGGAACATATCTACCGGTTGTACGGCAGTTACTTTATATTTAGCATCAAGCAATTGCAAATCTCTTGCTTGAGTAGCAGGGTTACAACTAACATAAACAATGCGTTGAGGCTCTGCAAATAGAATCACATCTACTACATCTTGGTGCATACCTGCACGTGGAGGGTCAGTGATAATTACATCAGGACGGCCATATTCGTTGATGAAATCCTGTGTAAGCATATCTTTCATATCGCCTGCAAAGAACAATGTATTGTCGATGCCATTGATTTGTGCATTTACTTTTGCATCTTCGATAGCTTCGGGCACATACTCAATACCAATTACTTGGCGAGCTTTACGAGATACGAAGTTAGCAATTGTACCAGTACCAGTATACAAGTCATAAACAAGTTCGTTGCCTGTCAATCCTGCAAACTCACGAGTAATCTTATATAAGTTGTAAGCCTGATCAGAGTTAGTTTGATAGAATGATTTAGGTCCAATCTTGAAACGCAATCCTTCCATCTCTTCAAAGATATGGTCGTTGCCTTTGAATACATGAACATCCAAATCGTTGATGGTATCGTTGCACTTATTGTTTACTACATATAATAATGAAGTAATTTCAGGGAAGCTATCAGCAACAAACTGTAGTAACTGTTTGAATAATGCCATCTCTTCATCGTTCTCGATTTTGCAAATCAAGATCACCATCAATTCGCCCGTAGTCGATGTGCGAACAATCATATTGCGAAGCATACCTTCTTGACTACGTAGGTTGATGAAAGAGTAGTTGTGCTCGTAAGCATAGTCGCGAATAGCATTGCGCAAGCGGTTAGCTATATCATCTTGCAACCAACACTTCTCGATAGCCAATACTTTATCAAATGCACCTGGGATATGGAAACCCACAGCATTCATCTGATCATATTTCACATCTTGTTTTACCTCTTCATACGTTAACCAACGTTTGTTAGAGAAGGTAAACTCAAGTTTGTTACGATAAAACTCTGTTTTTTCAGAACCAAGGATAGGAGAAACTTCAGGAAGTTCAATCTTGCCAATGCGACGAAGATTATCTTCAACCTGTCTTTGCTTGTATTTAATCTGTTCTGAATAGGGAAGAACTTGCCATTTGCAACCACCACATACTCCATAGTGTTCGCAGAAAGGAACTGCACGTACTGGAGAATATTCGTGAAAATGAACTGCTTCGGCTTCAGCATATTTATTTTTCTTCCTTTTGATTTGTAAATCAACTACGTCGCCCGGAACGACATAAGGAACGAAAACTACTAAATCATCTATCTTTGCGATGGCTTTCCCTTCGGCAGCCACATCTGTTATTGTTACCTTCTCTAATAGAGGAAGGGCTTTTTTCTTTCTTGCCACTTTTATACCAATCTATTAATAATTCATGCAAAAGTAGCTATTTTTTCAATATAAAGCTGAGTATATACGAAATATTAGATATTGCTAAGTACAAATTACATTTCGATGTGTTTTTTTTCATTAAAAGTTTTGAAGTTTATAAAATATGTTTAGTTTTGTCACTCAGAAAAACACACTTTAACAAATTGAGAACTTTAAATAAATACATTATTATGGACAAAAAAAGAGTTTATACTTTTGGAAATGGTCAGGCCGAAGGAAAGGCTGATATGAAAAACTTATTGGGAGGAAAAGGGGCCAATTTGGCCGAAATGAACCTCATCGGTGTTCCCGTTCCTCCAGGCTTTACTATCACTACCGATGTTTGCTCAGAATATTATGAATTAGGACAAGATAAGGTAGTTGAACTATTGAAAGATGACGTAGAGAAATCGATTGCTCAAGTAGAACAACTCATGAACTCTAAGTTCGGAGATATTGAGAATCCTTTATTGGTTTCAGTCCGTTCGGGTGCTCGTGCATCAATGCCAGGTATGATGGATACGATCCTTAACTTAGGCTTGAATGACGAAGTTGTAGAAGGAATGACTCGCAAAACAGGCAATGCTCGCTTTGCATGGGATTCATATCGTCGTTTTGTTCAGATGTATGGTGATGTAGTGCTTGGCATGAAACCTACCAATAAAGAAGCTACCGATCCATTTGAATGCATTATCGAAGAGATGAAAGAGGCTAAAGGTGTGCATCTTGATTGCGAATTGGATGTTGAAGATTTGAAAGAATTGGTTAGTCGCTTTAAAGCTGCTGTCAAAGAACAAACAGGATGCGATTTCCCTACCTGTGCTTACGAACAACTATGGGGTGCTGTAATGGCAGTATTCAACTCTTGGATGAACGACCGCGCTATTCTTTATCGTAAGATGGAAGGAATTCCTGACGAATGGGGTACAGCAGTCAACGTACAAGCCATGGTATTTGGTAACATGGGCGATACTTCGGCAACAGGTGTATGCTTCTCTCGCGATGCAGGTACAGGCGAAGACTTGTTTAATGGTGAGTATTTAATCAATGCTCAAGGAGAAGATGTGGTTGCAGGTATTCGTACGCCTCAACAAATTACAAAAGAAGGCTCACAACGTTGGGCTGAGATGGCATGTATCTCAGAAGAAGAGCGCGCTGCCAAATATCCTTCAATGGAAGAGGCAATGCCCGAAATCTATAATGAACTCGACATGCTTCAAACTAAGTTAGAAAATCACTATCGTGATATGCAAGATATGGAGTTTACCGTTCAAGAAGGTAAGCTATGGTTCTTACAAACTCGTAATGGTAAACGTACCGGTGCTGCTATGGTTAAGATAGCCATGGATTTGTTGCATCAAGGCATGATAACCGAGAAAGAGGCGTTGATGCGTGTAGAACCTAATAAATTGGATGAACTACTTCACCCAGTATTCGATAAAGCTGCGCTTAAACTTGCTAAAGTATTAACTCGTGGTTTACCTGCATCACCTGGTGCTGCTACCGGACAAATCGTTTTCTTTGCTGATGATGCTGCCGAATGGGCTGCTAGTGGTAAGAAGGTAATTATGGTTCGTGTAGAAACATCGCCCGAAGACTTAGCTGGTATGGCCGTAGCACAAGGCATCTTAACTGCTCGTGGAGGTATGACTTCGCATGCAGCAGTAGTAGCTCGTGGTATGGGTAAATGTTGTGTATCGGGTGCCGGTGCATTAAACATCGATTATAAATGCCGTACTGTAGAGATCGACGGCGAAATATTCAAAGAAGGTGATTTCTTGTCGCTAAATGGTAGCACAGGAGAAGTATATAAAGGTAAAGTGGTAACACAGGCAGCTGAATTGTCGGGTGACTTTGCTGAACTGATGGAACTTACCGATAAGTATGCAAAACTTCAAGTACGTACCAATGCAGATACGCCACACGATGCAAGAGTTGCTCGTAGTTTCGGTGCAGTTGGTATCGGTCTTTGTCGCACAGAACATATGTTCTTCGAAGGAGAAAAGATTAAAGCAATGCGCGAAATGATTCTTGCTGAAACAGCCGAAGGTCGTCGCGCCGCATTGACTAAGATACTTCCTTACCAACAAGCCGACTTCAAAGGCATCTTCAAAGCCATGGAGTATTGTCCGGTAACTGTTCGTTTGTTAGATCCTCCATTGCACGAATTTGTGCCACACGATTTAAAAGGACAACAAGAGATGGCAGATGCCATGAATGTGAGCCTTCAATATATCCAGCAACGTGTTGAGTCGCTTTGCGAACACAATCCAATGCTTGGACATCGTGGTTGCCGCTTAGGAAATACATATCCTGAAATCACTCAAATGCAAACACGCGCTATCTTGGGTGCAGCTCTTGAGTTGAAAGCAGAAGGAGTAGAAACTCGTCCCGAAATCATGGTGCCATTGACAGGTATACTTTATGAATTCAAGCAACAAGATGAGGTTATTCGCAAAGAAGCTGAGTTGCTATTCGAAGAAGTAGGTGATCGTATCGACTTTAAAGTGGGAACAATGATTGAAATACCTCGCGCTGCATTGACAGCCGATCGTATTGCATCATCCGCAGAGTTCTTCTCATTCGGTACTAACGACTTAACGCAAATGACATTCGGATACTCTCGTGATGATATTGCTTCATTCTTACCAATCTATCTCGAAAAGAAAATCTTGAAAGTAG
>CAMTPH010000035.1 GCA_947074345.1 uncultured Bacteroides sp.
TTCAAGCGGTCTTTTGCTCTTTCGATAAGTTTAAACTGGATATACTCTTGAGCCGTTTTTCCTGTTTCTTTTTTGATTAAATCGCCAAAGTAGTTGGGCGACAGATAGACTTTCTCGGCGAAGTGCTTAACGGTAGGCAAGCCTTTTTCTTGTGGATTGTTGCTGTCAAAATAGTCATCGACATACATCTCGAAGCGTTGCAGGATGTCTTGATTGGGCTTTTCGCGCGTGATAAACTGGCGCTCGTAAAACCGTAAACAATAGTTTAGCAACAGCTCTATATTCATCGAAATGATAGATTTGCTGTGCTTGTCGATGGCACGATTGAGCTCCAACTGAATGTTGTTGAAGCACTCCATGATAACGCCTCTTTCGCGCTCTGACAAATGCAAAGCTTCGTTGGAAGCATACGAGAAGAATCCGTATTTCTTAATGTTCTGCCCCAATGAGGTGCCTCTGATAAGATCGGGATGAAACAGAATGCCATAAACATGAGGTTGCTTCTCGGTTATTTTGGTTGCAACCTCGGCTGTCTGTCCCGGTGCGAAACTAACGATTGTACCCTCTTGGTAATCGTAGTTTTGTCGTCCATATTTAATTTCACATTCTGTGGAGTTTTTCAAGTAGAGTGCATAAAGTCCATAGCTCATCTGTATATGATTTACAAACTTGGTAGACTTGGATAAGTCTACCACCGCAACCAATGGATGCAAGGTTTCTAAGCCATAGAGTTTATTGTACTTATCAACGGAGTCTAAAAGTATTTGTTCCATATCTTGCTATTGTTTACCACAAATATAAGTGCTTTATCCTTAATTAGTTTCAACAAGATAGCATAATCCGTAATTTAGGTACAACTCTCCGTAATCTGTCTACAACTTATGCTTTGTTTGGGGGTTAACTTTGCACCATAATCAACTAAATAAAGAATAATATGAAGCTAAATATGGTTTTAATAGCAATGGCTTTAATAACTGTTTTGGGTAGCGGATGCAGTCAGAAAAGCGAAAAAGAGATGGAAAACAAGGAACATTACACATTCGAATTGAGTAACAAGGTGACTCGAAGCAAGGTGGAATTTACTAACCGTTATGGCATAAAACTGACAGGCGATTTGTATATGCCTAAGTTGCCTCATGGCGATAAACTATCGGCTATTGCTGTGAGCGGTCCGTTTGGGGCGGTCAAAGAGCAAACATCGGGACTCTATGCTATGGAGATGGCAGAACGTGGTTTCATGGCATTGGCTTTCGACCCTTCGTATACGGGAGAGAGTGGTGGCGAGCCTCGCTATGTGGCTTCTCCTGATATCAACACCGAAGATTTCTCGGCAGCTGTCGATTACTTATCTACACGCGATGATGTGGATGCCGATCGTATCGGTATTATCGGTATCTGTGGATGGGGTGGTATGGCGCTCAATGCGGCTGCCATGGATACACGCATTAAAGGTACCGTTACTGTCACTATGTATGATATGAGTCGTGTAAATGCCAATGGATATAATGACTCGATGGATGCCGATGCTCGCTATGAACTGCGCAAGCAACTCAATGAGCAGCGTACTATCGATGCTAAGAATGGATATTATACGCGTGGTGGTGGCGTGGTGGATCCATTGCCCGAAGATGCTCCTCAGTTTGTGAAAGATTACTACGACTATTACAAAACCGATCGTGGCTATCATGAACGTTCGCTCAACTCGAACGATGGATGGAATACAACCTCTTCGCTCTCGTTTATAAATATGCCTCTATTGGCCTATAGTGACGAGATACGCTCGGCGGTATTGATGGTACATGGCGAGAATGCTCACTCGCGCTACTTCTCGGAAGATGCTTTCAAGAAGCTACAAGGCGACAACAAAGAGTTGCTCATCATTGATGGTGCATCGCATGTAGACCTTTATGATAATCAAGCCGGGGTAGTTCCATACGAAAAGATTACCGAGTTCTTTGAGACAAACTTGAAGTAGGTATAATATATATAGAGTAGAATAGATGGAATTGAATGAGTTTATTGAACACTTGAACAGTGGAAAAAGAGTGATTGGCGGCTCGGAGGAGCTAATGAAGATGCACGAACTAAGCCAAGAGGCCATGCGGGTAACGTGCGAATTGAATTATAAATACCATACGCCCGAGGAGATTAGAGAACTCTTCTCGGTGCTTATTGGCAAACCGGTTGATGAGGCTTTTGGACTATTCCCTCCCTTCTATACCGATTGTGGCAAGAACATAACTATCGGCAAGGGGGTATTTATCAATTCGGGCTGTCAGTTTCAAGATCAAGGCGGGATAACGATAGACGACTATGCATTGATTGGTCCAAAGACAGTTATTGCCACACTCAACCATGGCTTTGCTCCCGAAGAACGTGGTGCATTAGACCCTAAACCGGTAAAGATTGGTAAGCGTGTTTGGATTGGTGCAAACGCAACCGTGTTGCCCGGTGTTACCATTGGCGATAACGCCATTGTAGGTGCTGGTGCGGTGGTTACCAAAGATGTGGCTGCCAACACCATTGTAGGAGGTGTGCCGGCCAAAGTGATTGGAACTGTTCCTCAATAAAACAAATCTCCCTAGTCATAAAAAGCATTTATAACTAGGGAGATTCTTCTTTATACAACTTTTAAATGAAAAACGAAAAACACGCTTATTGGATAACCACCTTAATAGCGCTACTGCCAATGCGTACAATGTACAAGCCCGGCTGTGCAATGGTTACTTGGTTGGTTACATCGCTAAAGATGAGTGCGCCGGTTATAGAGAATACCTCTATTGGTTGAGCTTCGCTAAGGATAATGTTGTTGCCGTCGATGGTGATAAGATCGGCTATATTCACATTGTTGATACCGGTAGGCTCTTGGTCGGTAATATTGGTAAACTCATTCCAACCATAGGCTGCATTGTGAGCATCTACAGTACCTTTAGGTACATACACCGGAATGGTTTTGTCTACACCGGTAAATACTTGTACGCCTAATACTGGTGGCGAGGTGGCATGTGTTTTAATATAGAGAAGTTTATTGGAAGACCAGAATGCACGATAGTCGATGGTTAACAATGACTCGGGGAAGTGTATTGATGATAAACTACTACAAGCATAGAATGCCCTCTTTCCGATGGATTCAAGTTTAGTGTAAACAGATAAATCGACATCGGTCAATGAGCTGCATTCATCAAATGCATTGTCGCCAATAGATGTGATACCTGCTGGGAGTGTAAAGGTTTTTAGTCTGTAGCAAGAATAAAATGTATTATCTTCGATTGTAGTGATTTTGGAACACATCGACAAATCAACATTTTCTAGAGCGCTGCACCCCCAAAAGGCACCGCTTTCAATTGATGTTATTGATGGAGGAAATGATATAGTCAAACTCCAGCAGAAGTAAAATGCATTTTTGCCAATTGTGGTTAGTTGTTTACAGTTTGATAAATCGACATAGCCTAATACATTACAACTACTAAAAGCTGAATTTCCAATTGTCTTTAGTGAAGTAGGTAGAAATAAAATCGAAAGTCCTGAGCAACCTGAGAATGCTTCATCGCCAATGGATGTTAACTCTGTACATTTTGATAGGTTGAGTATGCCTATTCCCGAACAATCGTTGAAAGCGCTCTCTTCTATCGTTTTCAATGTGGCTGGAAAAGAGATAGAAGTTATATTATAACAGTACTGGAAAGCACTTGCACCGACAGATTCCAACTTTATACAGTTTAATAAATCGATCTTCTTTAATGGAGTACAACTCTTGAATGCGCTCTCACCTATTGATGTAAGCGAAGTTGGGAAATAGATACTTTTCAAAGAGCCACATCCCGTGAATGCTTCTTTGCCTATTGTGGTGAATGCCGTACAGTCTGATAGATCTAACTCTTCTATACTTTTGCTATTGCAAAAAGCACGATAGCCGATTGACTGTAGCGTGGTAGGTAGTGTGATTGATGTGATTTGGGCTCGGCTATTAAAGGCATGTTGTCCGATGGAGGTGATGCCTTCGTTTATAACTACACTCGTTATGTCGTCTCCAAACGATTTCCAAGGTTGATAGGTTAGCGAACTAAAGTCTGTCATTGCTCCTGTGCCACTTATGGTTAGCACGCCATTTTCGAAACTCCATGTAGCATTGTCGCCACACGTGCCGCTTGTTTGCGACCATCCTGATACTGCAATAAACAGTACGGACAATAAAAGTGTAAATGTCTTTTTCATACGCAGTCTGTTTTGAGGTTAATAAAAGGGGTTCCTTTATAAGGAAGATAAGTTGAATTGAAAGAGTGAGGAATAATAATATAGATTGTTCTGATTGAACCAATCTATCAATGAGTACGTGGGTATACAGAGCTTTTTTGGTTTTTTCTTAGAACGGTAGATGTTTGAGATTGTTCGTTTTAGTTTTTGTTAAATATGTGTTTTATTTATAATATATTTTACAAATTAAGATATTGATACATTGCTGTATAAGTTTGATAATAGGTGTTTGGATGAAAGATAGTGCTATGTGAAATAGGCTACAATGAAGGTGTGTTAAATCTTCATTGTAGCCTATTTTGTAATATCAACTATCTTATTAGAGGCTATTCACGCGCCCCATAAACAAGATGGTGCCGGTACTATTCTCCAAAATGTAATACACGAAGGGGCGATTCATATAGAACTCGACGGTTTCTCCTGGTAGAGGACCGACTGCCGTGATTCCCCCGGAAATTGAGGTAACAGCAGTGGCTTTAGTGCCCTCTTCACTGATTTCGATGGATGATTTATGCATGATACAGTCTACAAACATTGGTGCGATACACATTTCTCTCAAATCGGCTTGTGTAATGCTGAATACTTGTTCTATACCCATTTTGCGAAGTATAGACTCGTGTAGCTTGTAACTATACTCTTCGGTGAAACGAGGCATTTTTAGTTTGACTTTCCAATCTTGAAACCGGTATTGGGTTTGGCTGATAAACTCATCGGTAAGGGTAGGTAGTTTCTCATCGAGCGGCATCTCATCATGAGGCATCCATACAACCATGCTGAAGGCTCTATTGCCATAGTCGAGTTTGAGCGCATGCCAACCGTTTTCGTTGTGCTGATACAGCAATGTCTCTTCTTGATTCATCATGTTGACTTTCGATTCGTGCCCTTGATGGTTGGTGAAGGTTTCGAGCTGGGTATTTTTCTTTTCAAAACGCTTCTTCCACTTGCCGTTGAAGTAGATGGCATTGATCAAAGCGAACTTGGTATCGCGAGTCATGCCATCGGTTATTTTGGTGATGCGCCCGTTGGTTTGCTCTTTGCACCAGTCGTTGATGGTGTTAAAGGTAGCCGATGACGAGAAATCGACATTGCGCACGGCTGCATTGTAGTAGGTTTGGTTGGTGTTGACAAACGTTTGTAAGAATGGGGTCGTCTTATCGGCCCAGATAGAGTTGGCTATCTTGAGGTCGGTCGATTTATCTACTTTAAGCAAAGCGTCGGTCAGGGTTTTGCTGTAATCGTTTATCTGATCGCGTGTATACGATTCGTTGCCGAGTGCCAATTGTAACTCGTCGGCTGTCTGTGCGGCTGCCCCATTCCACAACATGCTTAGTGCGGTGTTGATGCTATAGGGCGAGATGAAGATATTATCACCGGCAGACTCTTCGATGGTTGCATTAAAGATGTTGATGGCAAACGAGGTGTTACTTTCTGTTTTGGCCTTGTACTCTGAACGGAGCACGATGGGGTCGGCATCTTTTACCCACTCCGAACCATTGTTGTTGGTACAGGCGGCAAACGAGAGGTTCAGGGCAATGGCTGATAGGCTGATAAACTGTTTTGCTTTCATATCATATAGGTTTTTGATTATTTCAGATTGAAGCGTACACCGGCTTGCAGATTGAAGTTGAGCGGTCGCTTATGGCGTATATTATTGATGGGACTTTTATCGTCAAAGTAATACACCACGCCCGGTTCGCCAAAGAGGCTGAACTGTTTGGAGAGCTTGAGATTTAATCCAACAGTTCCCGATACCGGCCACTGTGTGCGCAGTTGGGTGAGGGCGGTGTTTATCACGATGCGACTAAGCCAAGCCTTGAGCGAACCCACACCTTGATACTCGAATCGATCAATCGACTCCAGTATCTTCACGAAGCTGTCGTGCAATATGTCTTTTGAATGCTCCTCGTTGGCAGTGTATCTCATGGCTATGCCCATCATCCAAGGGGCATATTGTTCGTATATCAGCCTCAAAGCATTCTTGTCTCTCTTCTTGCAAAGAGTAGCAAGCTGTTGTTCGTTCATCGTCTTTTAAAACCGGATTTCTGTTCTATAAACTACGAATATACAAAATTACATGCTGTTAATGAAGAAAGTTTCTATTTGTATTGAATATTCTTTTGAATAGGAGGAGTGGAGTTAGCACAATTTGTGACTTTACACCTCTTTATATTTGCACCATCGATAAGCGCTTATTGATGAAAGTAAATCAATGATCATCACACTCAAACACAAAGTAACATGCGAAACATTAATTTAATTGTAATTCATTGTTCTGCTACTCGCGAAGGGGTAGAGCTGACTCCGCAAGCACTCGATAAAATGCATCGCCAACGGGGTTTTAACGGAACGGGTTATCACTTCTATATACGTAGAACTGGCGAGGTAGTGCCATGCCGCCCACTCGATAGAATGGGAGCACATGCCAAAGGGTATAATGCTAAGAGTATCGGTATCTGCTACGAAGGTGGGCTAAATAAAGAGGGCAAGGCGATGGATATGCGTACACTGCAACAAAAGGAAAGTTTACATCGACTAGTTGCTCGGATGCTAAAAGAATATCCGCAAGCAAAGGTAGTAGGGCATAGAGAATTGAGTCCCGACCTCAATGGCAACGGCATCATCGAACCCCATGAATGGATAAAGATGTGCCCTTGCTTTGATGTGAAGAAGGAGTTCATCGGGTAGGAAATAGTACAATTGCTATAAATGAAACGCAGGAAGATAGTCACACACAAATGACTATTCCCTGCGTTTTTTGTTATCTTATAATTGTTGCTGATAACTTTAATTAGTGTCTATTTCTAGAGTATAAACTACTCTGTTGGCTCATCGTGCAAATCTTTTTTCCTTTGATTCTTATACCAATCTCGCCAAAACAACTTATATAATGGTATCCAATAAGGTATTTTATTAAGAATGGGGATGAAGGGAAGAAATAGCAAAAGAAGAAAGATAACAATCATAATAGAACCAACTTGTATATCGCCATTGTTAGAGGTTAACATGGGTGGTATTTGATAAAATCCTGCATATGGCCACAACCACCAAGCTCCCGGCCATGGACCCGTTTCGTGCGAAATACCCATCTCGGTGCCTTGCATATCTAAGGTAGTGGCCACGGTGTTTAACCCGCTGTTTTGTATGAATAGCAATGAGTTGGTGAAGTTAAATAGATAGGGACTCCACTCGGTCATGTTTTGTGCTGCCTCTAACAGTCCCGATCTCGACAGCAGTAGCATGCCATATACGAGTTGTGGAACCGGACCATAATCTCCCTCTTTTAAACCTACTATTTTTCGATCTTCGTACTTGGCTTTGCTAATCATATTATTATAGTTGGTAGCCCAAGCAAGTTGTTGCTCATGGCTTGCATTACGATACTCTGCTAATGCAAGCTTTATGTCGGGATTCATGGTTGCAACAGCCTCAAGGGGTTGTAGCACAAATGCCTCTTTAGCATCGATGGGAATCGTAACACCAAACCATTTGGCAGGTGCTATGCCAAATATCTCTTGTGGCGCACCATTGTCATTGTAAGGAGGTCCGTAGGTCTCGGTTTCGCATTGGTCAATCAATACGGAGGCAACCATTTGCATAGTGGCAAGTGGCTGGGCATATCCCATCTGCTTGGAAGTGACAGGTGGGTATTGGGGAGAACTGAAAAGAGAAGCTAATAGGATAATCGCCACAAATACGACTGCAAGCATGATAGCTCCTTCTCTTAGTAGATCGTAAGGGGCCATCTCAATTCCTTTGAGATATTTATCAGATTTAATACTCATTTTGATGCTCCTTTCTTTTCTATAGGTTTAACTGGGCTATCACGTCTGATGAAGTATAGATGTATCAGTACGAAGAATATCAATACCACTGGAAGGAAGACAACATGCATAGTTAGCATCTGTCCGGTGTCCATCACATTTAGAAATGAACCGATACCTAATGCATTGAATGCGTCTTTTGCTTGAACTGCAATCCATTGCGAGTCGTAATCGGTTTGTATTAAGTAGCCTGAGAATCCGCAAAAGATGGCTACTGCCAACGAAAGAATGCCTACACACCATGTCTTGAAGCGACCATCTCGCCATGCTGCTATAAAAAACTTGGTGAATAAATGGCAGATGAGTGAGAGAAAGAATACTTGTACGCTCCAAAAATGAACAGAGTTGACAAAGTGTCCAACTATGCTGAAGTGGTACCATGTAGGACCGAAAAAGGCCAAGATGATTCCACTAAGTATCAACATGAACAAGGCACATAGTATAATAACACCAAACAAATAGCCTGCCGAGTTAACGTAGATAGGCATCTTAGTTGGTAACATATCATCTAGCGTAATGTTGTTTTTTAGATATTCTTTGGTTTTCTGAGTTAAATTCATAGTTCTTAAAGGTTAACTTTTGGGTTTGAATACCGCTGGTAGTCTGAGAGCGAAAAAAGCAATCAACAGAACAATTGCAATTATCCACATGAGTATATTGGGGTAAGCCAAGTTGAAAACCAAATGACCAATGTCGACATTGATATTGGGCACAGCCTCGAGTTCATTCGCTAAGATTTCGTCCATTGTTTAAATTATTTAAATAATACTTTATTTATAACATGCCAATTGTTCTTTAGTTCAGCGTAGGTTCTTTTAAATGGCGCGTTTTATTGAATTGGTAGTATGATATGTAACTATGTTTTTCTTTTCCATATTTATCGTTTATATTTGTAGTATCACCCTAAAATAGATTATCATGCGCAGCATTCGTCTTGCAACAATCCACGATTTACCACGTATTATGACCATCACCGATATGGCTCGCCAGTTTATGCGCAGCGAAGGAAACACGTCGCAATGGGTTAATGGCTATCCATCTCAGGAGTTTATGACTAGTGAGATCGAACAAGGGCATTGCTTTGTTTGCATACATGATAATGATGAGGTATTTGCTCTCTTCTGCTTGATAGAGGGTGAAGATCCTACATATGATGTAATAGAGGATGGTAGCTGGATCAATGATGAACCTTATGCTACGATTCATCGTTTTGCTTCGGATGGAACGATGAAGGGTGTGAGCGACTTTGTGTTTGATTGGTGTAAGAAACACCATGATAACATACGTGTCGATACACACGAAGATAATGCGGTGATGCGACGTGCGCTGACCAGAAACAAGTTTAAGGAGTGTGGCGTTATCTATGTGGCAGATGGTACTCCACGTATCGCCTATCAATGGAGTAAGGGCTTTTGACTTATTTATAATAAAAACGCTATTTGAGTAGTGATTTGTAAGCTGAAGCTCAATGTTTATTCGTTTCAAATGCTATATTTGTAACATATTAATAGAATTAACGGTTTAAAGTTATGATAACAAAACAGTTGCTTCATCCTGAGAGCATCGTCGTTGTGGGTGCTTCAAACAATATACAGAAACCCGGTGGCGCTATTCTGCGCAATCTGATTCATGGTGGATATCAAGGCGAACTGCGTGCAGTAAATCCCAAAGAGGAGGAGGTGCAAGGCATAAAGTCGTATGCGAATGTTTCGCTATTGCCGCAAACTGACTTGGCTGTACTGGCCATTCCGGCTGCTATGTGTCCGGATGTGGTTGAAGTGTTGGTGCGCGACAAAGGGGTGCGTGCCGTGATTATTCTCTCTGCCGGCTTTGGCGAAGAGACTCACGAAGGGGCGCTTCTCGAAGATAAAATATTAGCAACAGTCAACAAATATGGTGCTTCGCTGATTGGGCCGAACTGTATCGGGCTGATGAATACGTGGCATCACAGTGTGTTTAGTCAACCTATACCGCAACTCGATCCTACGGGTGTCGACTTGATTTCGAGCTCGGGTGCTACTGCCGTATTCATCCTTGAAAGTGCAGTCAACAAAGGACTGAAGTTTAACTCGGTGTGGTCGGTAGGAAACGCTAAACAGATTGGTGTTGAGGATGTACTCGAATACATGGATGGCGTGTTCAACCCAGAGGTTGATTCGAAGATTAAACTACTCTATATAGAGAGCATTCACGATCCCGATAGATTGTTGTTTCATGCTTCATCGCTTATTCGTAAGGGATGCAAGATTGCTGCAATCAAGGCAGGAAGCTCAGAGAGCGGAAGTCGTGCGGCTTCATCGCATACAGGAGCTATTGCAAGTAGCGACTCGGCTGTTGAGGCTTTGTTTCGTAAGGCAGGTATTGTGCGTTGCTATTCGCGCGAGGAGCTAACTACGGTTGGTTGCGTGTTCACATTGCCCGAGCTGCATGGCAAGAACTTTGCCATTGTAACTCATGCAGGCGGTCCCGGTGTGATGCTGACCGATGCGTTAAGCAAAGGTGGGCTCAATGTGCCTAGCATTCAAGGCGAGGCTGCCGAAGAGTTGAAATCTAAACTATATCCCGGTGCATCGGTTGGCAATCCAATTGATATCTTAGCCACTGGAACTCCCGAACACTTGCGTACTTGTATTGAATATTGCGAAAACCGTTTCGATAATATTGATGCCATCATGGCTATCTTTGGTACACCCGGTTTGGTAACCATGTTCGAGATGTACGATGTGCTCGACCAAGAGATGCGTCGTTGCAAGAAACCGATATTCCCGATACTTCCTTCTATAAATACAGCCGGTGCAGAGGTGGCTGCTTTCTTGGCAAAAGGGCATGTGAACTTTGCCGATGAAGTAACACTGGGTACTGCCATCACGCGTGTAGTCAATGCGCCCAAACCTGCTGCCAACGAGATAGAACTCTTTGGTGTTGATGTGCCTCGCATTCGTCGCATTATCGACTCCATCTCTGAAGATGGCTATATCGAACCGCACTATGTGCAAGCTTTGCTCCATTCGGCAGGCATCCCTATAGTCGATGAGTTTGTCTCTAATAAGAAAGATGAAGTATTGGCCTTTGCTCGTCGTTGTGGATTCCCGGTGGTGGCCAAAGTGGTTGGACCAATTCACAAGTCGGATATGGGTGGTGTAGTTATCAATATTGTTGACGAACAACACCTAGCTATCGAGTTCGACCGCATGATGCAACTGCCCGAAGTGCACTCCATCATGGTACAGCCTATGTTGAAAGGCACAGAACTATTTATCGGTGCTAAATACGAAGAGAAATTTGGTCACGTAGTGCTTTGCGGCTTAGGAGGTATCTTTGTAGAGGTGTTGAAAGATGTATCATCGGGTCTTGCTCCGCTATCATATGATGAGGCTTACTCAATGATTCGTTCGCTTCGTGCCTACAAAATCATTCAAGGTACTCGCGGACAGAAGGGTGTTAATGAAGACAAGTTCGCCGAGATCATTGTGCGACTCTCTACATTGCTTCGCTTCGCTACCGAGATTAAGGAGATGGATATCAATCCGCTACTTGCTACCGATAAAGATGTGATTGCTGTTGATGCACGTATTCGCATCGAGAAACCCAAAGAGTAATTGACGAATTAGACAATATAATAGACTCCCTTCAAAGTTTGATATGACTTTGGAGGGAGTTTTTTGTAGGGTAATATCGATAGTAGTAATGAACTTCGTGTTTCTACTTTCGTTTATAATACATCATCAAATCGATACATCATGAGCAAGAAAGAAAAACAAACCAAGCAGAGTGGTGGTGATGCTCCCCAATGGGAAGCACCTTTATGGGAAGCACCGCAATGGGAGGCTCCACTATGGGAAGCACCCGTAAAAGAAGCGCCGGTAGAAGATGCCCCTCAGTGGGAAGCTCCCTTGTGTGAAGCACCGGTAGAGGATGCTCCGCGCGATTGAGTTCTCTTCTCTATTTATCATCATAGCTTACTTTGTGTAAAAAACAACTTATTATTAATTAGTTACTATAAATATTTTTGTAATATTGTAATAGAATTCATGAGTAGTATAGGTTAGACTACTTAATTCTTAATATAACACGTTACTTCAGTAGTTCTTATTTTTGGTTTGCTTAATCAGAAGAATTTGCCAATAAATGACAGTTCTTTATATATAAATGTTTAATTAAAAATTGTTGTACTATGAAAAGAATCTTCTTTATTATCAGTTTAATAATCGCTTATGCTTTACCTGCATTAGCTCAAGAAAACGAACCCGAGTTTGTTGGAGAAGTAAATATTATTAATGGAGATCAAGTTATACCTTTGGATAAAGAGTATACTCAAATAAAGACGAAAGCCGGTGCCTCGGTTTACTTAACAGGTATAGGCTCGGTTAAATCTAAAATTAATGTAGCTGGTCCGATGGCCGATGCTAGGGCTCCTAAAAGTGACGACTTTGTTTTGATAGTACGTGCCGTCGATAATCAATCTGATCCGATGGCGGTTGTCAATATCTTTAAGTTTGAGAAAACGGCTAAAGCTCGTAAAGCAGAATTGTCTTCTTTGAATACATTCGGAGGGCAAAACGATAATAAGCTCAACTATGTAGAATTTACTGCTAAAAAATATGGTGAAGCGTCTTATGTGATTACCCTCAAAGAGAAAAAGCCGGGTGAGTATGGAGTTATCGTGAAGAATCCCAATACAAAAGATGAAAAGAGTACCATTGTAGCTTGCTTTGGCATAGAATAATAGTCAATTGGCCGATAGATTATGTCGGTGATAGATAATAGAAAAGCATCCCCATGGGGATGCTTTTTTTGTTTTAAATCATCTATCCTGCCCAACTATCTCTATCTAGACTGCGGTAGTTGATGGCTTCGCCAATGTGCATGGATTGCACTTGTTGGCAATCTTCGAGATCGGCTATTGTGCGAGCCACTTTGAGTATGCGGTCGTAGGCACGTGCTGATAGGTTGAGGCGTTCCATGGCATTCTTTAATAGCTTTAAACCGTTTTCGTCGGGTTGGGCGTATTGGTTGAGCAGCTTGCTCGTCATCTGTGCATTGCAGTGTATGCCGGGATGATCTTTGAAACGTTCTTCTTGAATATGTCGGGCATTAATCACCCGTTGGCGGATGTTGGTACTTGGTTCGCCTGCCTTTTGCTCTGCCATCTTCTCGAATGGTACAGGTACTATCTCTATTTGAATATCGATGCGATCCATCAAGGGGCCCGATACGCGGTTTAAGTACTTTTGCACTTGACCGGGCGAACAAACACAGTTGCGTGTGGGGTGGTTGTAGTAGCCGCACGGACAAGGATTCATCGAAGCAACCATCATAAAGCTGGCCGGATAGTTGACTGTATATTTTACTCTCGAGATGGTAATTCTTCTGTCTTCTAGTGGTTGGCGAAGTACCTCGAGCACAGGGCGATTGAACTCGGGTAGTTCATCGAGAAAGAGCACGCCATTGTGTGCCAAACTCACCTCGCCGGGTTGTGGAAAACTACCACCACCTACTAGCGCAACTTGCGATATGGTATGATGAGGATCGCGAAACGGACGCTTCGAAATCAATGAAGAGTTGCGGTGCAACTGCCCCGAAACACTATGTATCTTGGTTGTCTCTAAACTTTCTGGGAGTGATAGGGGAGGTAGAATAGAGGGCAATCGCTTCGCCATCATCGACTTTCCGCTGCCGGGCGCACCAATCATGATTATATTGTGACCACCGCTTGCCGCTACCTCAAGCGCACGCTTCACACTCTCTTGACCTTTCACATCCGAAAAATCGAAATCGAATGTCTCTTGGCTCTTGTAGAACTCATCGCGCGTATTCAGTTCTACCGGTTCTAACTTCTGCTTATCATTAAAGAAATCAATAACCTCGCTAATATGGCTTACACCGTAAACATTCAGATTGTTGACCACAGCCGCTTCGCGCGCATTCTCTTTGGGAATAATCAACCCCTCGAAACCCAGTTCGCGAGCCTTAATGGCAATAGGCAATGCCCCTTTGATAGGATGAATACTGCCGTCGAGACTCAATTCGCCCATAATGAGATGGGTGGTTAGCTTATCGGGAAGTAACATATCGTTGGAAGCCAGTATGCCGATGGCAAGTGGTAAATCGTAGGCAGCGCCCTCTTTGCGGATATCGGCAGGAGCCATATTGATAACGATGTTGGCGGTAGGCATCTTCAGTCCGCATACCTGCAAGGCCGATATGATGCGTTGATGACTCTCTTTGATGGCCGAATCGGGCAGTCCTACTAGGTAGAACATACAGCCACGAGTACTATTGACCTCAATAGTTATGAGAAGGGCGTCGATGCCTTGCACCGCTGCTCCAAATGTTTTTATTAGCATAGATAGATTGTGGTAGGTGTGTTTAAGCGTGCTGTTAGCTTATCGCTTTTTGGTTTTGGCGTCTTCTTTCGCTTTCTCCTTTTTGATTTCGATATCAACCAGCTTGCTGATGCTATCTACCGGGATATCGCGAGCCACGATTCTGCCATTTTTGCCAAGTAATATTGTTGTAGGTAGCTCGGTTATTGCAAAGTTGCTTGCTACCGTCGAGTTCAATCCCGATAGGTCTGATGCTTGTTCCCACTTCAGCGTATCTCTTTTTATTGCATTCACCCAGTCTTCGCGGTTTATGTCGAATGAGATACCCAATACTCCCACATCCTTGTTCTTTCTGAACTTCTTGTACAGATTTCTCATTTGTTGGTGGTTGGTGCTTAGGCTATCTTCGCTCCACGATGCCCAGAAGTTGATAACAAGAATCTGATCTTTAAAGTTATCGTTGCGTGTTACCTTCTCTTTGTTTGGGTTTTGAAGGGTAAAGAAGGCAGTTGTTTTGCCCACAGTTACCTTATCGCGTTGCGTAAGAAATTCGTTCAAGTCTATAATTCGCTGGTCATCTTGCAGTGTACCCGATAGCGATTCAATCATCTTCTTGATTTGCGCATAGTTGGGATTGTCTATCTGTACAAAGTACTTGTTGAGCAGATAGATACTGATGGTCGAAGTTTGGTTTTCGCGAATATAATCGTCGGCCGTTTTGTTGATTGCTATGCCCATTGAGTCGGCTATCGATGCTTTGTTCAGAAACTGAGCATACGCACTGTTTATCTCGCCACCTTGTATCGATAGTTTGTTGAGATTGGCTGTATCGCCTTGTATGCTGAAGCTCGTATTCTTTTCTAAGAATAGCGGAAACTCTGTGCCATTGCTAAATTGCAGAATGTTTGTAGAGGCGGTATCGACTTCGATTGGATACTCAAACTTATCGTTAAGCACCACGATGGTGTCAATCATTTCGCGTCGGCTATCTACGTTGTACAGATAGATTGTATCGTTTCCTAAACCTGCTATAGAGCCTTTAATGTATGTAGCATCAGGTTTATTGCTACAGCCTGCCATAATAATGATCAATAGTATAGGAATCAAAAACTTTCTCATTGTACTTCTATTTATATTGTGCGAAAATACATGTTTTGGGACTGAAAAAAAAGAGTTTGCCTTAGAAATGTGTTTATTACCTGCTCTTTATTGTTCGGTATTTTGACAGAACATCTTATTTGCTATGAGTCTAAAAGTTGAATGTGCACACTTGGCGCGATAACTGTTAACTATTATCGTGGTAAGTATATACACTCAATAGAGCAGTTGTATATACTTAGTTTGTGGGGTATGCAAAAAATAAGAGGATGTATCAACTGAATGATACATCCTCTATATATAGGGTAATTAAATTACTCTTTTACTAATGCTTATAGCAAGCTATTAGTTTTTAGGACCAACAATACCTACGAATGTAGCGTTGTTGAACATTTTAGCGAACTCTAAGTCGATAGCTGCTTTTTTAGCCAATTCTGGGTTCAAAGCGATAGCTTGTTTCAAGTTTTCGTTCACCATGTTAGCGTTGTTAGTTCTAGCGCCCAATACTGCGTTCAAGTAGTATGTGTAAGCATCTTTGTCAGCGATGTTGTTCAAAGTAGTGTTAGCTTTGTTGTAATCAGCAGCCAAGATTTGTGCAAGAACAGCACTGTTAGTAGCAGTGTTACCGAAAGCAGTTACAGCTTTGTCATATTCACCTTGAGTGATGTAAAGGTTACCAAGAGTTTCGTTCAATGGTTTAGCGCCAGCAGCTTTACCTAGGTATTGAGCAGCTTCTACGTTATCACCTTGAGCCAAAGCAACAAGACCTAAGTTGTTGTAAACTTCAGGAGTACCTTGGATTTTTTCAGCTTGTTTGAAGTATGATTTAGCTTGTTCTACTTTACCGTTTTCGTAAGCCAATACACCTAGGTTGTTTTTACCACGGTAGTCTGATGGGAACAATTCAGTAACTTTAGAGTAGATAGTTTCTTGTTGACCTTTATCGTTAGTCAATGTAGCAGCATAAAGCAATTCTTCTACATTCAAACCACCTGGATCAGAGAAAGCCATAGAAAGGATTTCTTCGTCAGATTTACCGATGATGTCATAGTTCAAAGTCAAACGAGAACGACGCAATTGAGGAAGGATTGAGTTAGCCAATTCTTCGTAGATTGCAGCCATGTTCTTGATTTCTTGCTCTCTTGTAGCAGGATCAAGATACATAGAAAGAACGCGAAGGATTACGTCTTTATCTTGCAAGTTAGAGTTAGCAACCAATTCTTGGAAGCCTTCCCAGTCTTGTGCAGTATATTTTGCATCGATAGGAGCTTCAACTTTTTCTTTCTTCAAGCCTTTTTCAAGAACACCCATAGATGCTTTTTGGCGGTTTGCAGAAAGTTTTTCATTCAACTCGTAACCACCATCTGGAGATGACCATGTGTCAACGTCGATGCTAGTGATTTGTTTGTTGAATGTTTCGTTAACAACACCTGCTTCAGCTTCAAATTCTTTAGCAATCTTCATCTCTTGAGGACGGATGTTAGATTGGTTGATCAAGAACATGATTCTTTTTTCGTATTGTTCTTTAACGATGCGTTGGAAAGCATCTTCGCCCAAAGCTGGGTTAGCGCTACCGATAGTTACTTCAACCATTTCAGATGTAGCGATTACACCGTCAGCGATTTTAACTGCAGGAATAGCAACAGTTTTGTTACCAACTTTTGCTTTAAACTCAAGATAAAGTTCTGATTGAGCCATTTCTGGAACATAATCAAAAACAGTTCTCATTGTAAAGTTACCACCCATTTTGTAGTTGATAACTTGGTCATTACCTTCTACTTTTTCGCCTTGGAATTCAGCAGATTGACCTACAGCTTGACCACCGTTCCATTTCAAAACAGGAGTTACTTCAATAACAGCTTTCTTTTTGAAATACTTTTCTGGGAACTTACCGTTGATTGTTACAGGTACTTTACCAGCAATAGCTTCTAGCACTTGTGGGCTAGTTGTAAAATACTCAGATGACAATTCACCAAGTTTCTTGTTGCACGAAGAAAATACAACAACCAATACCATTAGTAATGGCAAATACAGTTTCTTAGTCATTTTTGTTAAATATAAATTAAACATTCGTAATTGAAATATTGTCTATTCACAAGCCTTTTCGTTTAATTATAAACAAAAAGTAACGCAAATATATTAATTATTAATATAATACTGCAAAAAATAGTACCTAATTTTTTCGTATTTAGGTAGTAAAGTTAATTTTCACTTTTCTGTTCTTAATGCTTCTTGGATGGTGCTCAATGATTTCGCTACGTAGCATAGTTTTATCAATATGCGTGTAAATCTCGGTAGTTACTATCGATTCGTGACCTAACATGCACTGTATCACACGCAAATTGGCTCCTCCCTCGAGCAAATGTGTCGCAAAAGAGTGGCGAAAAGTATGCGGACTTATATTTTTAGTAATGCCTGCTCTTTGCGCCAATTCTTTAATTAATTGAAACACTTGAATGCGAGAAATGTTTTTGCCCCAACGTGCTAAAAACAAAAAATCTTCGTATCCTTCCTTGATTCGGCCCATGTTTCGATCCATCATATATAGCTTTATTTCGTGTATGGCGCGAGCCGAAATGGGCACTAATCGTTGTTTGTCTCCCTTGCCTGTTACCTTAATAAACTCTTCGTCGAGGTACAGATCAGAAAGCTTCAAGTTAATTAATTCAGAAACTCGCAATCCGCAACTGTAGAGTGTCTCTATCATGGCACGGTTTCTTTGTCCTTCATTTTTACTGAGGTCTATGGCCGATATTATATCGTCTACCTCATTTAAAGCCAACACCTCGGGCAGCTTTAAACCAATCTTCGGACCCTCAATCAGTTCGCTGGGGTCTGCTTCGATTTTATCGGTAATTATAAGGAAGTTGAAAAATGACTTAATGCCCGATATAATGCGTGCTTGAGAACGCGCACTGATTCCTATATCGTGCAGTCCGGCAATGAAACTTTCTAAATCTTCGAGGGTAACTTGGAGGATATTTATTTGCTCTATCAGCAGAAATGTAAGGAGCTTGTCTAAATCGCGCATGTAAGCATCTACTGTGTTTGCGGATAAAGATTTTTCAATTCTAAGAAACTGGTTGTACTTTTTAACTATTGTATATAGCTCTTCCTTATTGGCTGTTTTCTTCTCTATATTCATTTCTTTTCTTACCTTTGCAGCGCAAAAAGCTGTTATATAGAGCAAAGGTATTAATTTAAATCAAATGGTATTATGAGGATACAAATAATTAATGGTCCTAATATTAATTTGTTAGGTAAGCGCGAACCTTCTATCTATGGTAGTGTTACATTTGAGGACTACCTTGTAACTTTGCGCCAACACTTCCCAGAGATTGAACTGCATTACTTTCAGTCAAATATTGAGGGCGAGCTTATTGATTGCATTCAGCAAGTTGGTTTCGATTTTGATGGAATCGTGCTTAATGCCGGAGCTTATACTCACACATCGATTGCAATACAAGATGCAATACGCGCCATAACAGCTCCAGTCGTTGAAACGCATATTTCAAATGTACATAGTCGTGAGGCTTTTCGTCATGTATCGCTCATTGCAGCTGCCTGCAAAGGCGTTATTTGTGGTTTCGGACTCAAATCTTATCAGCTTGCCATAGAGGCATTGATTGATTGTAAATAAATAAGGATAATTCATTTTTAAAAGTAAGAATATTTATGTTGTTGAAACAAACAAAAATTGTAGCTTCCATTTCAGACAGACGTTGTGATGTCGACTTTATCAAACAATTGTATGATGCAGGAATGAATGTGGTTCGTATGAACACAGCGCATGCAACTCGTGAAGGATTTGAGACATTGATAGACAATGTTCGCACAGTGTCTAATCGTATTGGTATATTGATGGATACAAAAGGTCCAGAAGTACGTACTACAACTTGTGCCAACGATACACCAATCGCTTTCAAAATTGGTGATAAAGTGAAAATTGTAGGTAACCCTGATATCGAAACAACTAGCGAGGTTATCGCTGTATCGTATCCTGGTTTTGTAAACGATTTGAACGTTGATGGTACAATCTTGTTTGATGATGGCGACCTTGAAATTCGCGTTATCGAAAAGACTGCCGATTACCTTCTTTGCGAAGTGCAAAACGAATCGACTTTGGGCAGCCGCAAAAGTGTGAATGTACCAGGTGTTCGTATCAACTTACCTTCATTGACAGAGAAAGACCGTAACAATATTCTTTACGCAATCGAAAAAGATATCGACTTCATCGCTCACTCTTTCGTGCGCAATGCTCAAGATGTTCTTGATATTAAAGAAATTCTTGATGCACACAATAGCGATATCCAAATCATTGCTAAAATCGAAAACCAAGAAGGTGTTGATAACATCGACGAGATTATCGAAATAGCTGATGGTATCATGGTAGCTCGTGGTGACTTGGGTATTGAAGTTCCTCAAGAACGCATCCCTGGTATCCAACGTTTGTTGATTCGCAAATGTATCTTGGCTAAAAAACCAGTTATCGTTGCTACTCAAATGCTTCACACAATGATCAACAACCCTCGCCCAACACGTGCTGAGGTTACTGATATTGCTAACGCTATCTACTACCGCACAGATGCTTTGATGTTGAGTGGTGAGACTGCTTACGGTAAATATCCTGTTGAAGCTGTGAAAACAATGGCTACCATTGCTGCTCAAGCTGAAAAAGACAAGATGGGCGAAAACGATATCCGTATCCCATTGGATGAAAACAGCAATGACGTAACTGCATTCTTGGCTAAACAAGCTGTGAAGGCTACTACTAAATTGAAGATTCGCGCGGTTATCACTGATAGCTACAGCGGTCGTACTGCTCGCAACTTGGCTGCTTTCCGTGGTAAATTCCCTGTATTGGCAATCTGCTACAAAGAGAAAACAATGCGCCACTTGGCTCTTTCTTATGGTGTAGACGCTATCTACATGCCTGAGTTGCCAAACGGTCAAGAATACTACTTCGCTGCACTTCGTCGCCTTTCTAAAGAAGGTCGCTTGCAACCAACTGATATGGTGGGTTACTTGAGTAGCGGTAAAGCGGGTACTCAAACTTCATTCCTAGAAATTAATGTAGTGGGTGATGTTTTGGATCACGCTGAAGACTTTGTATTGCCAAATAGCAATCGTTATCTATAATAAGATATAAAACTTAATGCGAGGTAGGGTAGATGAAGTAGTTATCTCCTCTACCTCGTTCTTTTTTACACGAATCCCTTCTTAGTTTTAATAGCCAGTTATATGAAAGAATCTGAATTACTCGATCAATACATACTAAACCATATCGATGCAGAAAATGATTATCTGAAAGCGCTCTATCGCGATACACATGTCAAACTGTTGCGTCCGCGCATGGCATCGGGCCATTTGCAAGGCCGTCTATTGAAGATGTTTGTCGAGATGATAAAGCCGATGCAGATTCTGGAGATTGGTACCTATAGCGGATATTCTGCTCTATGTATGGCCGAAGGATTGCAAGAGGGAGGTATGCTGCATACATTCGAGATAAACGACGAGCAAGAAGACTTTACTCGTCCATGGCTCGAGAACTCTCCTTATGCCGATAAGATTAAGTTCTATATTGGCGATGCCATGCAATTGGTTCCACAATTGGACATTCAGTTCGACTTAGCTTTTGTTGATGGCGATAAGCGCACCTATGTAGAGTGCTACGAGATGGTGCTTAAGCAATTAAGACCAGGTGGTTTTATTATTGCCGATAATACCTTGTGGGATGGCCATGTTATCACTACCCCTGCAGCCAATGATTATCAAACACAAGGCATCATGGCCTTCAATGATTTGTTGGCTTCTGATGATCGAGTAGAGAAGGTTATTCTCCCATTGCGAGATGGCTTGACTCTTATCCGTAAGAAGTAAAATCTTTTATTTGCTTATCAATGGCAGCGTGATGGATGTCTTTATGTGATGGTTATCATCAAATAATAGATAAGTGCCATTGAGTTGTTTGATAAACAGTTTGTTGATGGTGTGAGTGATACGTCTGTTTTGCTCATCATCTTTATCATCTTTGTTCTTAATGTTAGATACAATGATGACTAGCTTGTTGTTTTCTACGTTTACTGTGCATTCAGCTTTATCAGAAGAACAAGGCGACGTGTTAACCAATAATGATGTTAGTACTCTTACAAACCAACGACTGTCGATAAATATAGGTACATCAATATCGTTAGTTGTGAACTTTATGCTAAGTGGATTGCCATTACGCATTTCGGCTGTCATTTTAGCCTCATTGCACAATTGTATCGCATTGCATTTCTCCTTGTTAAAACTCATCATACCCGATTCTAATCTCGACAAATCAAGAATGTTGTTTATTAAAGAGAGCAGCTTGTCAGAGTTCTTCTTGATTAAATGAGAATATTCCTCTCTTTCAACTTGCGATAGATCTTTGTCGGTCGATAATATATCAGAGAAACCCACCACAGAGTTAAGCGGTATGCGCACCTCGTAAGTAATGTTTCTAAGGAAGTTTGCTTTAAGTTGATCGGCCGATTCGGTAAGAGCTAGTGCTTTACGTGTTTCAGTTTCCGACTTTATTAGTTTTCTGTGTAGCTTCAGTGCGCGATAAACAGACATCATTAAACCTGCAATTAGTATTAAGGTTATGATACTCTCTACTAAGTAGCGGTATAGCGAGTTTCTCTCTTTTATCACTAGAGCCTCTTTGATTTCAAAGTTGGCACGAAGTAGCTCTTCGTTTTTGGTTGATATGCTATGATTTAAAGAATCCTTTTTAAGTAAGTTGTAGCTGTAAAGATTTGCAGCCTCTTCTTTTCGGCCTGCCTCTATAAGTGCATCCTTTTTGAGTTTTAAGATGCTTAGTTTATGCTTGGGCTCGCTGTCATTGAATCTGCTAAGTGCTAAGTCAAACTCTCTAAAGCAATTGTCCCAATCTTTCGTCATTTGATAATAGCTACCCCAATTAGAGTGATAGTTAATAAGGAAATTATAGAAAGATGTAGGGGTGATATATTCTTTAGCTTTAAGAAGATACTTCTTTAAGTTATCCTTATCATCAAGTTCGGCATATATACTCGAATAGCCTAGATATGTTTCAATACGAGCTGTGTTGAATTTAGCCTTTTCGTTATCGGGTGTGTTTTCGATTTCCGTCTCTAATATCTTTTCTCTTTCAGACAGATGCTTTAGTGCATTTTTGTAGTCATTGGTATCAAGGTACAATCCCATTAAACGAAGATGCAGTCGCATCTTTCCGTTAATGTTCATTATGTTATCATTGAGTGTAGTAAGATAAACCTCGATGGCTTCCTCCTTTTTTTCGGCCATCGATAGTGCTTGTCCCAAAACGAGCTTTATGGCATATATACCTTTCTCGTAGCCAACGCGTCTCATCTCTTCTTCCATTTTCTTGGATTCCATGATGACATATTCAATGTTTCCACTCGAGGTAAAGTACTGCATATCGCCCATCCATGCACTCAGATACAGCCCATATCTTTCGTATTTATAGCAGCGTTCTTTTAGTATTTCAAGGTAGTTACGAAACTTATCTTTCTCTTGCAAGAACTGATAGTGGCGTGCATAGTCGAATATAGCCTGAAGTTCTTCTTCTTTTTCGTTGTATTTTTGCGATAAGACTATCACAGAATCAAGAACCTCTGTTGTCCATGGTTTGCCGATGTGTGCTAACACTTGTGCCCTAAGATATTGGGCTTTCTTTTGGGCAGGTTCAATAGAGTCTGCCACTTTAAAAATAGAGTCGCGTAGAGTTTTATCATCACCATCAGGAGCAAAGTTAGTTGCATTTGCAAGCGATGACACAAATGTTAAAAGTATTAATAAGAACTTTTTCATGACTCTTTGCTTTGAGTTAGAGGGTGTGTAAATGCGAAACGCGTACCTTCAGTATATTCAGGGTCAATCCAAATCTTGCCACCCAGTCTGTTTATGATGGTATAACATAAAGAAAGACCGATGCCCGTTCCTTGGGCTTTCTCGTTAAGTTTTTCGTATCGTTCAAAGATTTTTCCTTGTTTATCTAGCGGTATACCACATCCTGTATCGGTGATAGAAAATTGCAGCATATGGTTGTTTACCTTCTCTATGCTCAGTGTGATGCTTCCTTGTTTGGTAAACTTAGTTGCATTTACTAATAGATTAATTAAAACTTGTTGCAATCTAACTGTATCTGTCTCTATGCATAAAGCCGGATAAAGGCTTTTGTACTTAATATCAGCTTGCGTTTGTTTGATACCTTCGAGGGTATTGACGATATTTTGACAAAGATCAACGACATTACATTTCTTTATGTTGAAATTCATTATCTCTAAATCGATGCACGAGAGGTCTACAATGTCGTTAATGAGGTCGAGAAGCAGTCGAGAGTTCAGCTGAATGATTTCATTGCACTGCTTGCGTGTTGTGTCGTCGATGCCGGGTTCGATCAATACTGACGAGAAACCAGAAAGCGCGTTTAGAGGTGTTCTAATCTCGTGGCTCATGTTAGAGAGAAACAAACTTTTGTTTTTGATAGAGTTCTCTGCAGCTGCTTTAGCCTTGTTTAGATCCTCTTGCGAGTTCATTAGCTTGTTTTTCTGATATCTAAAGAATGAATAGAAGCCTATTAATACTGCCATCATGAATAGTAGTGAGCGAAATATGTAGTTTAATAGTTGTGTTTTTCGCTGTTTGTTCTCTATTTTAAGTTTATCTGTAGAGTAAAGTTCGCGTAAGTCTTCTATCTGTTCCGAATTGATAGCCTTGTAGGTAGAGTCAACTTGTTGAGAGAGTTCATCATAGTAAGCTATTGCTTTATCGTAATTGCTATTATCGAGTTCAAATTGCGCCTGTTTCCACAACTTATTCTCTGTAATGTTGTTTCCATTACAAACAATAGATGCACAAACTAAGAGTAATATAAATAATAGCTGTTGTGGCATTATTTGTTTTGTGTTATTTTGGCTTATTATTGTGCAAATATAGTTAAATTGTGTACAATTAATAAATGAACCTAAAAAAAAGAATGTTTTATTAACCGAATCATATATTTCTTTAACTTTGTATTGCCTAAAGTTGTTTATTTTAAGCGATGTATTCTGATTTTGCAACGAAATAAACAAATTTAGGATAGTAAACTAATATAACATATTAATATGGAAACAACCCGTCAAAGTAAAATAGCTCGTTTGTTGCAAAAAGAACTAAGTGAGATCTTTTTGTTGCAAGCTAAAGGGATGCACGGCATACTTATCTCTGTAAGTGCAGTGCGTATTAGTCCCGATTTAAGTATTGCGCGTGTTTATTTAAGTGTATTCCCTTCAGATAAAGGCGAAGAAATTGTGAAGAATGTAAACGATAACATGAAATCGATTCGTTACGAATTGGGAACTCGTGTGCGTCATCAGCTTCGCATCATCCCTGAATTGAAGTTCTTTGTAGACGACTCTCTTGATTATATCGAAAAGATTGACTCGCTACTTAAGTGAACCTGCCCTTCTACATAGCACGACGCTACCTGTTTTCTAAAAAGAAACACAACGCAATCAATATCATCTCTGCCATATCGGTGTGTGGGGTGGCCTTGGCTACCATTGCATTGGTGTGTACACTTTCTGTGTTCAATGGCTTTCAAGATATGGTAGCTACGCTATTTACCGCTTTCGATCCTGAACTGAAGATAACCGTGCGCGAGGGCAAGGTATTTGATGGTCAAGACGAACGCATTATTGCCATTCGCAATATGAACGAGGTTGATGTGTTTACACAAGTACTCGAAGAAAATGCGATGGTGCAATACAAAGATCGTCAAACAATGGCTACCCTCAAGGGGGTGGAAGATAACTTTGAAGATCTTACATCCATAGATAGCATCTTATATGGTGCTGGCCGATTTCAGTTGGCCGATGAAATTGCTGACTATGCCGTAATGGGTGTAGAATTAGTTTCTACACTAGGCACAGGTCTGCAATTTGTTCATCCACTTCAAATCTATATGCCCAAACGCGAAGGGCGTGTCAATATGGCCAATCCTGCTGCATCGTTCAATATGGATTATCTTTATTCGCCCGGAGTAGTGTTTGTGGTTAACCAACAAAAGTACGATTCGCAATACATCTTGACCTCACTCGACTTTATGCGTCGTATGCTCGACTATACAACCGAAGTTACCGCCATAGAGCTCAAGTTGATGCCGGGAACCAATATCAACTCGTTTAAATCGAAGATAGCCTCTCAACTAGGCGATGAGTTTGTGGTGCGCAACCGTTACGAGCAGCAAGCCGATGTATTTCGTATTATGGAGATAGAGAAACTGATCTCTTACATCTTTCTCACCTTTATCTTGATGATAGCCTGCTTTAACGTGATAGGTTCGCTCTCTATGTTGATACTCGACAAGCGCGAAGATGTTATCACGCTACGCAACTTAGGTGCCAATGATAAACTCATATCGCGCATCTTCTTGTTCGAAGGCCGCATGATAACCCTTGCCGGTGCGCTGATAGGCATTGTGTTGGGGCTCATTCTTTGTCTTATCCAACAACATTTCGGTGTTATCTCGCTTGGCGGTGGTGGCAATAGCTTCATTGTTAACGCCTATCCTGTTAGTGTGCACTGGACCGACCTAGCTCTTATTTTCGCAACAGTGGTTGTGGTAGGGTTTGTTTCGGTATGGTATCCTGTTCGTTACCTCACTCGCCGTTTGCTTTAATACAATAAAAGCCCTAGCAAAGAGTCTCTTCCCCTTGCTAGAGCTTGTTCTATAATGATGTGTGAGTTTGTCTCTCTTAAAGCAATATTTGTGTATTATTAATTGCCCGGGTTTATGCCTCGAACAGCTTCAGCATCTTTTTGTGCTTGTTTAGCTTTCAACAATGCTTTCTCAGCTTTCTTGGCAGCAGCTTCAGAGCTCTTCTGAGTTTTAATGGCCGTATCAATTGTTGCTTTCTTGCCTTTTATCTCATCCAATTCAGCTTTTTTAGTAGCCATTTCGGTTTGTAACTGAACATTCGTTTTATCTGCTTTCAGTTTAATCTTTAGTGTTTTAATCTCCGAACTGAGTACTTTAATCTCTTGGCCATACTGTGCACTCAATGTTTCGTGACTGATAATTGGATCTTGTTCATTTGTCACTGCCTGTGCGTTCAATGTTCCTAATGCTGTAATTACAGTCATTGCAACAATCAATAATGTTTTTTTCATTTTCATTTAGTCTATAAAATTCATAATAATCGATCCTTTATCCATGTGTCATCTGGATAAGTCTGAATAAAGATATATAAAAAAATAAATAGAAAGTGTTAATTGAGGCTGTTAAATAAGAAAATAGTTCTCTTTAATATTCTGTTATTCAGTCTGTAATGCTTTGCTGATAGGCGATTTGCAATGTAAAATGTGTTTTGTTTTATTTGATGCGATAACTGTTAACTATTACCGTGCTAGATGTACTAATCTACCGCGCTAGGCTTACTAGTCTACCGCGGTGGGTGTACTAGTCTACCAAACTCATTAACCTAATAAAGCATATTTATCTACTCGGTTGCTGAACTTATTGCCTATAAAATTGATTTATACTACATAGGTATTTATTTATTGTAGTTAGCATATGAAAAAAGTATTGTTTGTGCTCTCATCGTGGGATAAGATGGGAGATACAGGTGAAAAGACAGGATGGTGGATGAGTGAAGCGGCTCATCCTTGGAAAAAATTACACGATGCCGGTTTTACAGTAGATTTTGTTTCGCCACAAGGAGGCGAACCACCTGTAACGGGTGTTGATATGTACGACGAGGTGAACAAGGAGTTTATGGATAATGTAGATGTTGCTCACAAATTAAAGAATACGTTGAAACCGGCCGATGTCAAGGTGTTCGAATATTCGGCTATACACTATGTAGGTGGTCACGGTGCTTGTTGGGATTTCCCGAACAATGGCGAGTTGGCTTCGATTGCTGCCGAACTATACGATAATGGTTATATCGTTTCGGCTGTATGTCATGGGCCTAGTGGCTTGCTCAATATTAAACTGGCCAATGGCGAGTATCTTATAAAGAACAAACG
>CAMTPH010000036.1 GCA_947074345.1 uncultured Bacteroides sp.
AATGGCCAAGGGATTTTAAGTCCCTCGTGTCTACCATTCCACCATTCGAGCATCCTTACAATGAAAAAGAGCGGAAAACGAGACTCGAACTCGCGACCCTAACCTTGGCAAGGTTATGCTCTACCAACTGAGCTATTTCCGCGTTTTTTTAACGAGTGCAAAGATATATACTTTGCATATACCAACCAAATATTTTCGATAAAAAATTAAACCTACCATGCATTTTTCTATTACACCAAACAATACCAGTGAAGGATGATAACACACAAAAAACTGATAATGAGCAGATATAAAGCAATCAGCCCTCTTATTTGCGATATCACAAAATAAGAGGGCCGAAACACTATTTTATTAAAAATACTTATTGTCTACGTGAACTAGAGCGTTTTTCATTGTCCGTTTTCTTACTGTCATCAGACGATTGTTTGGTAGAACGATTCGTATTTGACGAGCTGCTTCTTGTAGAAGTTGACTCTCCACGACGATTACTGCTTGACGATTCAGTTTTTGTTGAAGTCGTTGGGCGAGCAGTTGTACCATTCTGACGGTTTGAGTTCGAATGAGAATTGCGATCTGTTGATGGTCTACTAGTACTTGAACCAGATTGCGATTGATTAGTCGTAGGTCTGCTTGTTCCGCTATTAGTTGATGGGCGACTACTGCTATTCGAATTAGAATGAGTTTTATCATCATTCTTACTAGGTCTGCTTGTTCCACTATTAGAAGAAGGGCGACTACTGTTATTCGAATTAGAGTTTGAATTAGAACCCGGACGAGTAGACACATTATTGTTATTACTAGGACGACTGTTCGAACCTGTATTAATAATAGGCTTCATGTTTGTTGGACGAGAACTTGAATTTGGCTTAACCGATACAGAACCAAAGTCAGAGCGTCTATAGTTTTGATACGAACGATCATCGCGCACCTTATGACTTCCACCAAAATAGCTATCATGATTATGACGATTCTTATAATAACTATTTCTATTATAGTTGTTACGACGATTAGCCCCATTATAAGAAGAATAGTGATATGGTTTAGGATAATAATACTTACTACGATTAACATAAATATTATACACTCTAAAAGACCAGTTATTGCGCGCCACAAAGATAGGACGATAGAAATAGTCCAATTTCATAAAGCGTCTATACTGAGAGTTGCTCAATACCCATCTCAATTCATCATTACGCATATCGAGCGCATCATAATAATCTTCCATAGCCCACGAATAGCCTTTCACAGCATAATCCATTGTACGGTTTATATTATAAATGAAATCGTAATTAATTTCATAGATATCATTATATTGAGAGTTGTTCAAATTCAACTCATAAGCCATTTTATCAGTCAAGAAGCGAGTTTCTCTTCGCACCCCACTGCTACTCAATGCAGCCATACACACACTACTCATAGCAGTAATTCCGATGGCAAATAATAGTAAAATATACCTTTTCATAATCGTTGTATTTATTTGTTTAAACTATGTTTACGTTGTCTATTCCTGTAAATATAGTACTAAAGATCATCTTTATACGGCAAAAATAAAGAGAGAAAACATCTTAAACCAATGATTCTCTCTAAAGTATTATAGGATATTCCCTAAACTATTTAGGGTTTTACGACTGATATGCCCGAATCGCTTAATATAATAAGACGTTTCTTATATAAATCGCCTACAGCCTTTTTGAATGTTTTCTTGCTTACGCCAAACGTGTCATAAATCAAATCGGCATCACTCTTATCGTTGATACCAATGCGTCCGCCTTCATCTTTAATGTATTGCAACAGACGATCAGAGAAATCGCCCACACGAGCCATACCTGCCTTTTGCAACATAATATCTATCTTACCATCATCGCGTACTTGTTTTACATACGCTTTCATTTGCATTCCGGTGCGAACATCTTGAAATACCTCATTATCGTAAATTAAGCCAGGATATTCATTCTCGATGATTGCTTTAAAACCTAAATCTGTTTTTTGCCAGATCAAGATATCCACCTCTTGTCCCGGTTGATAATCGGGCGCTTCTTTAGAAAGGTATTTATCAATTTTAGCAGTAGCCACGATGCGGTAACTCTCTTCATCGAGATACGCATAGATGATATAACTTCGTCCAACCTGCATCTTCATCTTTTGTTCGCTGAAAGGCACAAACAAGTCTTTCATCAAGCCCCAATTTAAGAAAGCACCATATTCATTAATCCAAGCAACCTCAAGATAAGCAAATTGGCCTACCTGTACATATGGTGTCAACGTAGTAGCGATTAAACGCTCCTCGCTATCCAGATAAAGAAATACATTTAAGATATCCCCTATTTCACAATTGGAGGGCACATAACGCGTAGGCAACAAGATTTCGCCTGACTCTTCTCCATCCAAATACACACCAAAATCAACCAGTTTCACAACTTCCAGATGGTTGAACTTTCCTAATTCGATACTCATAACTTAAATTTATTAGAAGACTATACCCAAAGTTAAGTCTAGTCATTCAGTTTAAAAATACAAAGATAAACTATTTAATTTACAACCACTTGAATTGCTATTACTTTTCGTTATACCTCACAACTAATTTATATGAACATTCTTTGTGTTCAACCGTTATTTTTGTATTCTTAAACAAATCATTATTCATCTATTAATATATTCATAATTATGGACTTTGTAACTAACGAAAAATTAACCATTGTAGGTGCAGCCGGCATGATTGGCTCTAACATGGCTCAAACAGCCTTGATGATGAAGTTGACTCCAAACATTTGCTTGTACGACCCATTTGCTCCAGCACTCGAAGGTGTTGCAGAAGAGATGTTCCACTGTGGATTCGAAAACGTAAACATCACTTTTACATCTGATATAAAAGAAGCGTTTGATGGTGCTAAATACATTGTTTCATCGGGTGGAGCTGCACGCAAAGCCGGCATGACTCGCGAAGATCTACTGAAAGGCAATGCTGAAATCGCAGCACAACTTGGCAAAGACATCCGCAGCTATTGTCCTGATGTAAAACATGTTGTAATCGTTTTTAACCCTGCCGATATTACAGGATTGATTACTCTAATTTACTCTGGATTGAAACCATCGCAAGTATCTACACTTGCTGCATTAGACAGCACTCGCCTCAGAAGCGAATTGAGCAAATATTTAAAACTTCCTACTTCGGCAATTGTAAACAGCCGCACATATGGAGGTCATGGCGAACAAATGGCTGTATTTGCATCGACTACCAAGATTGAAGGCGAACCATTGACTAAATGGATTGAAGAAGGACGTATTCCTGCAGAAGACTGGGCAGCACTAAAAATTCGTGTAATTCAAGGTGGTAAAAACATTATCGACCTACGCGGACGCTCATCATTCCAAAGCCCATCGTACATTTCAATCGAGATGATTGCAGCAGCAATGGGTGGCAAACCTTTCTTGTGGCCAGCGGGAACTTATGTATCAGACAGCAAATACGACCACATCATGATGGCCATGGAAACTGTTATCGATAAAAATGGCGTACACTACAAACAACCAGAAGGTACTGAAGAAGAAAAAGAAGAATTAACTCACAGCTACGAACATCTTTGCAAGCTAAGAGATGAAGTCATCGAAATGGGTATTCTTCCTGCAATCGATAAATGGCATACCGTAAATGCTAATATCAAATAATATAAATTCATAAATAATACAAAAACACCGTTTGTCAATCAACTATGAGTCAAACGGTGTTTTTTTTGCTTAAAAATCTGATTCATATTCTATTCAAAAGAAAATGAGTCATTTCAAACACCAAACCAATCATCAACGACTTTAACACTACAACTAAAGGCATATTTTAACAAACTAGTTAGTTTCAGAAACCAAATAAAGAAACTCACCACAACAACACCCGGATGTTTTGATATACAACATCCGGATGTTGTTATGTAAAACATCCGGGTGTTGTGCACCAAAACATGGGGATGTTGTTATATATAGATCTATACAAACAACGCTTTACCTATTATATATCAGAATATTACATACATATAACCCACAGCAAATATCACTTATTAAAACACAGCAATACAACAAACACATAAATTTACCTCAACATTATCACTCTATTTTTAAGACTTCCACTCTAGTTATACTATTTATTTTGG
Organism: uncultured Bacteroides sp.; assembly: GCA_947074345.1. Lineage (GTDB taxonomy): Bacteria > Bacteroidota > Bacteroidia > Bacteroidales > Bacteroidaceae > Bacteroides. The sequence continues at coordinate 4,143 of CAMTPH010000036.1, forward strand.
TTTTTTACAAGATTATTATCTATAATTTTATATAAAACTTGCCCGCTTTAGTCAATAAAGGAGGAAAAGTTTTTATTTTTGCATTTTGTAAATAAACACAATCTAACAAATGAGAATAAAATCATTAGCTGCAATAGCCAGTTTCATACTTGCTTCGATAACAATGAGCTCTTGCTTGGGCGAATCTGAAAACATTGAATACAGTCCAAACGCTATCGTTATGGCCTTTGAATTAGATGCCGTAAATGGAGTAAATTACTTGTTTACAATTGATCAATTGAATGGTCAGATATACAATCAAGATTCGTTGCCAGTTGGTGCTGACACTATTATCGATAAAATTTTGATTACTAAGCTCTCTATTGCAGGTATTGCTACCGTGCGTAACTCAGCAAATACCGAAGATTCACTTTTAAACATAAGTGACTCATTGAATTTTGTGGGTACTATGCAAACTCCATTTAAGTTTAAAGTTTGGGCACCAGACCTAGTAAACACTAAAGATTACTCACTCGAAGTTCGTGTACACCAACAAGATAAAGATTCATTAGATTGGGGCAGCCAAGCATGGGCAACCAACTTTGCACCAGCTATAACAGGCAAACAAAAGTCTATTTTGCTAAACAACCAAATCATGGTTTACGGTTCGAGCTCTAGCTCTGTTTATTACTCATCAGTAACCAATGGCAAAACATGGAGTAGCGCAACTATTTCAGGTTTACCAAATACTGACATCACATCGATTGTTAATTTACAAGAAACTCTATATGCCACTGTTTCAGGCAATACAACTGCTTATACATCAACCGATGGTATCGCATGGCAAGAGTCATCATTGGGCAGCAACATCGTTACCTTTATTGCTCCTATCAACAATATCATTACTGCTATCAAAACATTCGACGAAGCAGACAATAGTGGTACAAGCCAAACTGTAGAGCGTTTTTGCAACACCGACGGTAGCACTTGGACAACAGGCAACATCGTTCCTACAAAATTCCCTAGAACAAATATTTCTTATACAAATTATACATCAAGCGTTGGCTTAGAGAATATAATGATCGTTGGTAACATCATTAACCCTACCGAAAGCGATACATTAACCACTCCTTGGGCTTATATCGAAGGTCAAGAATGGGCTCCAATGTCAACTGATTCAAAATATGGCTGTCCGCTATTCGAACAACCATCAATCATGTATTATGGCAATAATTTCTACATCTTTGGTGAGAAATTTGATGCATTCTACAAATCAAAAGCCGGTATCGTTTGGAAAGAAGAAACAAGTAAGTTTCTTTTCCCTGAAGAAATCAGAGGAGTAGAATCTGATTACTCGATGGTTGTTGGTCCAAACAACTTCATTTGGATTATGCGAAGCACACCAAATGCAGTATGGAGAGGCAGACTAAATCAATTAGGGTTTTTAGTTCAATAATCAGATTCATACAATTTTAAATCAATACAACCGTTTTATAATCATTGAAAACGAAGTCTTACGAGAAACACAAAAGATATGATTACATTGAATAAAAGGTTACTCGGTTGTATTATTTTAATGCTATGCATGCCCTTGAGCATATGGGCACAAAGCGGCGAAGAATATAAAATGGAAATGGGAGGAGCACTTGGTGGAAGCTTTTATATGGGCGATGCCAACTATTCTACACCATTCAAAGATATGGGAGTTGCTGGTGGATTTATAGCGAGGTTCTTATTAAACCAACGCATGGCCATCAAGACAAACCTAATAGCAGGAAGAATAGCGGGAGATACCCGAGACTTTAATAACAAGTATCCTGACATGCAAGATGCTAGTTTTAAAAGAGCCATATTTGACCTGGGAGCTCAATTTGAGTACAACTTCTTACCATATGGAACCGGAAAGGGATTTAATGGTGGAAAGCGTTTTACTCCTTATATATTAGGAGGGATGGGATTTACATATGCCCCACCACCTGCTAACAGCGTTTTCACAGTTAACTTCCCTATTGGTATCGGGGTGAAGTATAAACTGAAAGAAAGATTAAATATTGGGTGCGAGTTTACAATGCGCTTTAGCATGAGCGATAAACTTGATGTCACGAACAAAAACGGACTTCAACTCTCGGACCCATATCAAATAAAAGGTAAAGGTTTGAAGAACAAAGACAGTTACTCGTTTACTGTTTTATATCTTACATACGATCTTTTCCCGAGATGTAAAGAATGTAATTATTGAAAGAATGTCATATAAAGAAGATATTGATTTAAATAGAGTACCAGAACATGTTGCCATCATTATGGATGGTAATGGAAGATGGGCAAAAGCACACGGACAAGAACGAAGCTTCGGTCACCATAAAGGAGCCGAAATAGTTCATATTGTAACCGAGGAGTCTGCACGCCTAGGTATCAAATATCTTACTCTATACACTTTCTCTACAGAGAACTGGAATCGCCCTGCAAGCGAAATTGAAGCCTTAATGAACCTTCTTCTCGACTCACTCGAAGAGGAAACGTTTATGAAAAACAATGTTCGCTTCCGTGTGATTGGCGATAGACAAGCACTTCCGCAAGCAGTGCAAAATAGATTGAACCAGTGCGAAGAAAAAACAGCTGCCAATACGGGCACTTGCCTTGTGATAGCACTAAGCTATTCGTCTAAATGGGAGCTAACCGAAACTACAAAACAAATTGCAACTTTGGTGCAAAACAATGAGTTGAAGCCCGAAGATATCACAATAGAAACTATTCAAGAAAATCTAGCGACTTCGTTTATGCCCAATCCCGACCTTTTAATACGTACGGGAGGCGAATATAGACTTAGTAACTATCTACTTTGGCAATGTGCCTATTCCGAACTCTATTTCACGGATGTATTTTGGCCAGATTTTAATAAAGAAGAGTTTTATAAAGCAATAGTTTGTTACCAAAAACGCGAACGCAGATTTGGTAAAACCAGCGAACAAATAAGTTAATTAAACAAATAATTATAGCATAAATGCACTATCGTATTTCTTTTATAGTAACGTTTATTTGTCTGTTATGTGGTACATTGACAGGCCAAGCACAAGAAGCTGACATCGACGAAGGCTCAAAGCCGGTAATTCTCTACTCGGGTACACCCAAAAAATATGAGATTGCCGATATCAAGGTAGAAGGAGTGAAAAACTATGAAGACTTTGTCTTAATAGGCCTTTCAGGTCTTTCTATAGGTCAGACTATTGCAATACCAGGCGATGAAATCACAACAGCCATCAAACGCTATTGGCGTCATGGTTTGTTCTCTAACGTACAAATCACAGCCGACAAGATCGAAGATGGTAAAGTTTGGTTAAAGATTAACCTTACTCAACGTCCTAGAATATCAGAAATACGCTATCACGGTGTGAAGAAATCTGAAAGACAAGACTTGGAAGCAAGACTTGGATTGGTAAAAGGTAGCCAAATTACACCTAACTTGGTAGACCGTGCCAAAACATTGATTAAACGTTATTTCGACGATAAAGGATTTAAGAACGCTGAGGTGATTATTACTCAACGCGATGATGCATCGGGCGATAATCAAGTCATTGTAGATGTTGATATTGACAAGAAAGAAAAGATCAAAGTTAACAGCATCACAATCGAGGGTAACGAAGCTTTAACTGACAATAAACTGAAACGTGTTATGAAGAAAACCAATGAAAAGGGTAAACTTCTTAACATATTCCGTACCAAGAAATTTATCAACGAGAAATACGAAGAAGATAAACAACTGATTATTGATAAATATAACGAACTTGGTTATAGAGATGCTGCAATTGTTGTTGATAGCGTTGTTAATCATGACGACAAAACAGTTGATGTATATATGCAAATCGAAGAGGGTGACAAATACTACCTTCGTAATGTTACCTGGGTAGGCAATACACTTTACCCTTCTGAACAGCTTGACTATATGCTGCAAATGAAAAAGGGTGATGTATACAACCAAAAACTGTTGACTGAACGTACTTCTACAGACGAAGATGCGATTGGTAATCTTTACTATAATAATGGTTATTTGTTCTACAACTTAGATCCTGTAGAGGTGAATATCGATGGTGACTCTATCGACCTTGAAATGCGTATCTATGAAGGTAGACAAGCTACAATCAATAAAATCGCAATCAATGGTAACGACCGCTTGTATGAAAATGTAGTTCGCCGTGAACTTCGTACTCGTCCAGGACAATTGTTTAGCCGTGACGACTTGATGCGTTCTATGCGTGAAATTCAACAAATGGGTCACTTTGATGCAGAAAACATTGTTCCTGATATTCAACCAGACCCTATGAATGGTACTGTAGATATCGCTTACAATCTTGTATCGAAAGCTAATGACCAAGTTGAGTTCTCTGCAGGTTGGGGACAAACAGGGGTTATCGGTAAGTTAAGTTTGAAGTTTACTAACTTCTCTCTTGCAAACCTATTGCACCCTGGTGATAACTACCGTGGTATTTTACCACAAGGTGATGGTCAAACATTAACCATCAGTGGTCAAACAAATGCTCGTTATTATCAATCATACAGTGTATCATTCTTTGATCCATGGTTTGGTGGTAAACGCCCTAACTCATTCTCTGTTTCGGCTTACTACTCAAGACAAACAGATATCAGTAGCAACTACTATAACAACTCTTATTATAACAGCTATTACAATAGTATGTATAGTGGATATGGTGGTTATGGTATGTATGATTATGGTAACTATAATAACTACGAAAACTATTATGACCCTGATAAATCTATCCAAATGTGGGGATTATCTATCGGTTGGGGTAAACGTTTGAAATGGCCAGATGACTACTTTACTTTGTCGGCAGAGCTTTCATACCAACGCTATATCCTTAAAGATTGGCAATACTTCCCTGTGACAAACGGTAAGTGTAACAACATCAGTTTGAACCTTACTTTTGCTCGTAGCTCTATTGACAATCCATTGTTCCCACGTCAAGGGTCTGAATTCTCATTATCAGCTCAAATCACTCCTCCATATTCATTGATGGACGGCAAGGATTATAAGAGCTTTTACAATGAGAACGGTTCAATCACTCAAGAAAACCGCAACAAACTATATAACTGGATTGAATACCACAAATGGAAGTTTAAAGCAAAAACATATACTGCTTTGATGGACTATGCTACAAATCCTAAATGTTTGGTATTGATGACTCGCGTTGAGTTTGGTGTATTGGGTAGCTATAATAAATACAAGAAATCACCTTTCGAAACATTTGATGTGGGTGGTGATGGTATGTCAGGTTATTCTACTTATGCAACCGAAATGATTGCACTACGTGGTTATGAAAACAGCTCTTTGACTCCATACGGCAGCGAAGGTTATGCATACACTCGTTTAGGCTTAGAACTTAGATATCCGTTAATGCTTGAAGCAAGTACCAACATTTATGTACTTGGATTTGTTGAAGCAGGTAACGCATGGAATGATGTGAAAAGTATGAATCCATTTAACTTGAAACGTTCTGCCGGTCTTGGTGTACGTATCTTCTTACCAATGATTGGTATGATGGGTATTGACTGGGCATACGGTTTCGACAAGGTTCGTGGATCTAAAGAATACGGTGGTAGCCGATTCCACTTCGTTCTTGGTCAAGAATTCTAATAACAATTAAAACAAAGGAAACGTTATGAAAAAGTTTATTCTGTTTGCCTTTCTACTTGTTGGTTCCACATTGGGAGCCAACGCACAAAAGTTCGCTCTGATAGATATGGAATATATTCTAAAGAACATCCCTGCCTTTGAGCGTGCTAACGAGCAATTAAACCAAATCTCTAAGAAATGGCAAAGTGAAGTTGAAGCACTTGCCACTGACGCTCAAACCATGTATAAGAACTACCAATCAGAATCGGTATTCTTATCAGAAGAGCAAAAGACCAAAAAAGAAGAAGAGATTATAAACAAAGAACGTGAAGCTTCAGAACTAAGACGCACGTACTTTGGCCCAGAAGGTGAACTATTCAAAAAAAGAGAAAGTTTACTTGGTCCTATTCAAGACGAGATCTATAATGCTGTTAAAGAAATAGCCGAACAGAAAACATATTCTTTGGTTATAGACAGAGCTTCAGCATCAGATATTATCTTTGCTTCGCCTAGAATAGATATAAGCAACGAAGTATTGTCTAAATTAGGATATTCAAATTAATTTATTACATTTGCAGAAAATAACTTAGTAAAATAATTATCAAATAAATAAAACTATGCTAAAGAAAATTGCACTTTTAATCTTATTAGTACTCCCATTGGGTGTAGCTGCACAGACTCTTAAATTTGGTCATATGAACTCGGCTGAAATTATTCCTTCAATGCCTGAGTATACAAAAGCGATCTCTGAACTAGAAGCTCTACAAAAAAAATATACAGAAGAGTTAACAAGATCTCAAGAAGAGTTTAACAGAAAGTATCAAGAGTTCCAACAAGCTGTAGCTGGCGATTCTCTTCCTGCTAACATCGCAGAAAGAAGACAAAAAGAATTGCAAGATATGATGCAACGCCAAGAAGAGTTCCAACAAGAAGCTCAACAAGGTATGCAACAAGCAGAACAAAGCTTGATGACTCCAATCTATCAAAAGCTTAATGGTGCTATCGAATCAGTAGGTGCTGCTGAAGGTGTAATCTATATCTTCGATTTAGCTCGTACTCAAATTCCTTATGTTGGCCCACAAAGCATTGATTTAACAGGTAAAGTTAAAGCTCAATTAGGAATTAAATAATTAGCTATACAGCTAACAAAATAAAAGAAAGAGATGAAAGGTTTTCCTTTCATCTCTTTCTTTTTTATACCTCCTTTTATATCTTTGTATAAACAATCATTATCATATGGTATCTAAACTATCTCAAAAGCCAGGACCAATCGGTGTCTTCGATTCAGGATATGGCGGTCTTACTATTCTCTCAGAAATAAAAGAAGTACTGCCGGAATATGACTATATTTATATAGGAGACAACGCACGTAGTCCATATGGCCCTAGATCGTTTGAAGTAGTTTATGACTTCACACTACAAGCTGTACAAAAACTATTCGAAATGGGATGCCATCTAGTTATCTTAGCCTGCAATACAGCATCAGCAAAGGCTTTAAGAACTATACAAATGAAAGATCTACCTAAGATTGATCAAAACCGACGCGTATTAGGGGTAATAAGGCCCACTGTCGAATCGATTGGCGGTATCAGTAAAACTAATCATATTGGCATTCTTGCGACGCCAGGAACGATTAAATCTGAGTCTTATCCAATGGAAATAGAAAAACTATATCCTGAAGTAGTAGTTACAGGCGAAGCTTGCCCTATGTGGGTACCACTTGTTGAAAATAACGAAGCTGAAAGTGAAGGTGCTGATTTTTTCATCAAAAAGAATATAGACTCATTGCTAGAAAAAGATCCTGAGATCGATGCAATCTTACTTGGATGTACCCACTATCCAATACTCTTATCAAAGATCAGAGATATTGTTCCAAATAACATACACATCATATCGCAAGGAGAATATGTAGCCCATAGTTTAAAAGATTATCTGAAGCGACATAAAGAGATAGATGATAAATGTACTAAAAACAGTACAACACGATACTTCACAACAGAATCAATAGATAAGTTCAAAGAATCAGCAAAGACCTTTCTTGATGAAAGCATCCATGTAGAGAGGGTTTATCTAGAATAAAAAAGACGAAAATTCTATCGAATTTTCGTCTTTCTCATTATACCATTAGCGATCCTTTAATTATAATGGAATTACTGGATCAATGATTGGAGCAATTACCATGTCTGCAATACTACCTGGACGCAATACTAATGAATAAGAATTGTCTGAAGATAGAGATACACTGCGAGTCAAGCTAGAAGTTACAGTACCTTCATTTGCAGTCATAACTGTAAATTCAGTACCTTCTTCAAGATCTTGTGGCAATAAATAAGCTACAAGCTCACCGTTTTCATTAACATCAAAGTTAATTTCTTCTTTTGCTGCATTAGCTTTAATCGCACCAGTTTTAAGGTTTTGCACACCTTTCTTAGCTGCTTTTGTTTTAGCAAATTTAGGAGTTGATAAAGTTCCGTCTTCGTTCATTACTTTGATAATAACAGGAACTACAACTCTTTTAAAGTTCAAAACAACAGTTTTAGTACCAGAAGCTGCTTGAGCTGCTGCAAAAAGCAAATCTTCGCCACTAGTTACTTCACGTTCAGCGTCTAATTGAATAGACTCAGAGATTTGAGGATAGTGAGCATAGAAGTTCACATCACCATTACCATAATCTTTCCATGAACGAGTACCGCTCAAAAGACTAAACGCAGAAAACGATTGCTCGTTGTCTGAACACAATGACACTACATCCAGTTTGTTTCCTGAACGTGTCAATAAATCTGTAGTAACACCTTGAAATCCGAATACGGCTTCGTCAGCAGGCTCTACAGAATCAACTTGTTGACAGCTAGACAATACACCTAGCACCAACATTGATGACAGTAAAAACTTTTTCATTTTCGTGAAAATTAAGTGAATAATTAGTTATATTGGATTACAAAGACGAAACGAGTTCCCCTTGTATAATCTTCATCGATGTATAATTCTCCGCCAAGTCTCATTGATATTTCTTTAGAGATAGAGAGTCCAAGACCAGTGCCTTGTGCATAAGCATCTAGCTTCGCAAACCTCTCAAATACCTCTTCGTGCTTATCAACTGGTATACCAATACCTGTATCTGAAACACTGAAGAATACCTTTTTATCCTTCTCAGAATGCATATAACTCAACGTAATAGACCCTTGTGTTGTGAACTTTGTAGCATTATGCAACAAGTTAATGAGTACTTGCATAATACGATCTGGGTTACTATGAACAATCAATTCTTGAGACGAAGGAGTAAAAGATAAGTCAACACCTGGCTGTAGGTAGTTTCGTACGCTATCAATACTTACTCGACAACAATTATTTATATCAGTTACAAAGCTAGTTTCAATATCATCACTTTTATCAAGATCCGATAACTCAAGTACATGAGTAATTAATCGAAGCAAATGATTACTATTTGTTTCAATTATTGAAGCAAACTCTTTAGATTCTATATCATCCTCATATTTACTTCCAAGTACCTGCGAAAAACCAACTATTGAATTAAGGGGGGTTCTAATTTCATGTGACATACTTTGTATAAAGTTTGTCTTTGCTTTACTAGCAATTTCAGCTTTATTCATCGCTTTGCGTAGTTCATCTTCAGAATGCTTAAGGCATTTATTTAATAAGCTTTCGCGATATAAAAAATACAAAACTAATAATAAAAGAACTGTCAAAGAAAAGATAACTATATGCTTAGTATGCAATTCTTTTTTCTGAGCACGTAAGAGTAATTCATTTTTTTCTCTTTCGACTTTTTCCAAGTTCACCAAAGTTGCATATCCACTTGTTGTTATCTCTTCATTATTTAAACGTAAAGAGTCTTCTAAAATAATATATTTAGACAAATACTCTGCAGCAAGATCTTTTCTATTCATTGCAAGAAAAATCTCACCTTTTTTACGATAATGACCATTACGCAATGCGCGTTCGTTTAGGCCTAACTCCTCTTCTATTTGTTTATCCACTGACTCTAAAGCTCTAACATACTGATTAGTGGACATATAATAGTAATATTCATGTTCATAGTAATTTTTCAAATACATAGTAGTTTTCTTATCACTTTGAAATGTCATCTTACTTTCTTGAAGAGAGTTCCATGCTTCAGAAGGTTTATTTATTGATAAATAATAACGTACATAAATCATCTTAGCATTAGCAATATGAATATCAGATTTAGCGGAGGCTTCAGCCTTTTTTAAATATTCTAAAGCTAGATCCGCGTTATGCTGATCAACATAATACTTAGCAACTTCAGCATATGAAATAGAAATGTTATAATTATCCATCTCATACATCTCAGACAGTTCTATTGCCTTCAAACAATATTCGATAGCAAGACTTCTTAAATCTTTTATTTCATAGATTTGATATAAGCTATTATAACAAGAAAGTAGTCCAATTTTGCTATCTTGTGTTTGGGCATCTTTAAGCATCTCTTGTGCTTGATAAAGAGCCATATTAACATTACCAGTTTTCAAATAATGCAAAATCAAGCGATCGCTCCATGCAAAATAGTAGTATTTAAGCTGGTTGGTTTCGGAAGCAAATTTTTTAACTTTATCTACATAATAAATGATGCTATCCTCTTCTTCTCCTTTAAAATAGAAATAATCGAGTTTAAGAGACAGAGAAACAGCCTGCATACGTATATCTCCTCCAGCCTTTGCCATAGAAAATAGTGTATCAGCCATTAATAACACTTTGTCTTCGCTCCTATTTTCTTGACATTCATGATAATAAGTATAAAGTTGGCCTTCAATTTTATACTCCTTATCCTCTTGAGCGAATAAAGCATTACAAAATAAAATCAAAAATAAACATATAAAATATGTCGGTTTATATTTATGCATAATATATTACTCGTGTTGCGCAATGCAAATATAAGTTTATTTTTTAATTAAAATTTAAAAGATATTTATTTTATGGAAAACAATGTCCATTTTGCATCTGTTATTTAAAAAAAGAGCATATTATTAACTATAACTATACATTAAAAGAGAAAAAAACAGAAAATTCAATCACGTTTGAGCTATAAATCGTTTAAACTATCATTTTGTTACACTAATAATTAAATATATATGAACAAAACAACAGATGAAGGTCGCATTGTTGAAGTATATAATGGATCGAGATGGGAAGCTGAGTTAATAAAAGGATTACTAGAAAGTAGTGGGATAATGGCTGAAGTAAAAGATGGATTAATGTCATCATTCGCGCCATATATAAGTCCGACAGTCTCTGTTATGGTAAATGAAGACCAGTATGATGATGCCATGGAAATCATTAAAACCCGTGATAGCTCTGATTGAGTTTATCAGCATAACCAAGTAACTAATTTATAAATAAAGTCTATATGCTTACAATCATAAGCGCATAGACTTTATTTGTTGAGAAGATAAACGAACTAAAAAGCGAAAAACACCAACATCCTATTATTAATTACGACTGTTTTATAACAATATAGTTGTTTTTAATATATTTGCAATATCAAATCGTTAGTTATATGAAAAATAGCCTTTCGCGTATTGCCATCAAGATTGGTAGCAATGTATTATCTCGAACCGATGGTAAACTAGATATCACTCAAATGTCATCATTAGTAGACCAAATAGCCGAATTGCACAAAAGGGGAATTGAGATTATCTTAATATCATCCGGTGCAGTTGCTTCAGGAAGAAGTGAAATTCAAATCACTAAGAAGTTAGATAGCGTAGACCAACGCCAACTCTTTTCTGCTATCGGACAAGTAAAGCTCATCAATAGATACTATGAACTTTTTCGAGAATTCAATATAACCGTAGGTCAAGTTCTAACTACGAAAGAAAGTTTTGCTACTCGCAGACACTACCTCAATCAAAAAAACTGCATGAGTGTCATGATTGACAACGGAGTAATACCTATTGTTAACGAGAATGACACCATCTCCGTTTCAGAACTAATGTTTACAGACAACGATGAGTTATCTGGGTTGATAGCATCGATGATGAATGTACAGAAGCTAATTATCTTAAGCAATATAGATGGTATCTTTAATGGTAATCCGTCAGACCCCGATTCGACTGTTATACGAAATATAGAACAGGGACGCGATTTGACAGATTACATTCAAGCTAGCAAATCGAACTTCGGTAGAGGTGGTATGCTTACCAAAACAAACATTGCGCGCAAGGTTGCCGACGAAGGGATAGAAGTTATTATAGCCAACGGAAAAACTCCAAACATACTCACTAAACTGATTGACCATCCACAAGAAACGGTTTGCACAAGGTTTGTTCCCGAAGCATCAACTGTATCGAGCATTAAGAAATGGATTGCACATAGCGATGGATTTACAAAAGGTGAAATACACATTAACGAACGCGCCAATGATGTTTTAACCTCTGACAAAGCAGTCAGTTTGTTGCCAATAGGCATTACACAAGTTATTGGCGAGTTCGAGAAAGATGATATTATTCGAATCATAAACCACGAAGGAACAGCCATTGGGTTGGGTAAAGCAAATTGCAACTCAGAGCATGCCAACGAGGTGATGGGTAAACATGGTAAAAAAGCAGTCGTTCACTACGACTATCTATATATTGAACAGTTATGAAATTAGAAAATACATTTATTGCAGTACAGAGTGCGAGCCGAAAGCTAAGAACTCTGAGCAACGACCGCATCAATGAGGTATTGAATGCAGTAGCAGCAGAAATCAGTATTGAGACTCCATACATCCTTCGCGAGAACGAGCGAGATTTAGAGAGAATGGAGTTGACTAATCCTAAATACGATAGGCTTAGACTAACTACCGAGCGACTAGAAGCGATTGCTGCTGATATTAGAAATGTAGCCACACTCCCCTCTCCATTGGGCAGAGTATTGATGCAGCGCGAACAGCCCAATGGCATGAAGCTCACAAAAGTTAGTGTTGCATTTGGAGTAATCGGCATTATTTATGAGGCAAGACCTAATGTTAGCTTTGATGTATTTTCGCTCTGTTTCAAGAGTGGCAATGCGTGTATCTTGAAAGGTGGTAGCGATGCAGAGTTTTCTAATCTTGCCATCGTTCGTATGATTCACCGCGTGTTAGAGCGATTCAATATAGACAAACATACTGTTGAGTTGCTTCCTACCAATCGAGAAGCCACTACCGAACTGCTTCATGCAGTTGGCTATGTAGATCTTTTAATCCCACGAGGCAGCAGCAATTTAATAAACTTCGTGCGCGAGAATGCTACTATCCCTGTTATTGAAACCGGTGCAGGCATTTGCCATACCTATTTTGATAAAGAAGGTGATATAGAAAAAGGAACAAAGATTATCAACAATGCCAAGACACGCAGAGTCAGCGTTTGCAATGCACTCGATTGTTTAATCGTTCACAAAGACCGATTGAGCGATTTGCCAAAACTATGCAAACCATTACACAACAGCAATGTAGTAATCTATGCTGATGCCGATGCATACGAGATGCTTAAAAACAACTATCCTGCAGAGTTACTCGAAAAAGCAACAGAAGATAGCTTCGGGACAGAGTTTCTAGATTATAAGATGTCTATCAAAACCATCAATGATTTAGACGAAGCACTCAACCATATACAGAAATACAGTTCGAAGCACAGCGAATGTATCGTAACCGAAAACCAAGATACAGCCAACACATTTTGCCAACTAGTAGATGCAGCTTGTGTGTATGTGAATGTTTCGACTGCATTTACCGATGGCGCACAGTTTGGATTAGGTGCCGAGATTGGCATAAGTACCCAAAAACTTCATGCACGTGGACCAATGGCTCTCGAAGAAATCACCTCGTACAAATGGATTATCGAAGGTGATGGACAAACAAGAAGTTAAGCAATAGGCAAAAGTAAAACATCGCCTCTATTTCGGGCTTTATTACCAAATTAATGTATATTTGCCTACCATATAAAAGAACTAATTATGAAAAAATTCACTTGTGTACAAGACATTGGCGATTTGAAGAGTGCCGTTAGCGAAGCTCTTGAGATAAAAAAAGACCGTTACAAATACGTAGAGTTGGGTAAGAACAAAACTCTCTTAATGATATTTTTCAATTCAAGCCTTCGTACTCGCTTAAGTACTCAAAAGGCAGCGACCAATTTAGGCATGAACGTGATGGTGCTCGACATCAATCAAGGTGCATGGAAGTTGGAAACTGAACGTGGGGTTATCATGGATGGTGATAAACCTGAACATATTCTCGAAGCAATACCTGTAATGGGTTCTTATTGCGACATCATCGGTGTGCGCGCGTTCGCTCAATTCGAAGATAGAGATTTCGATTATCGCGAAACTATCATCAACCAATTCATTCAATACTCGGGTCGTCCTGTATTTTCTATGGAAGCTGCTACACGCCATCCATTGCAAAGCTTTGCCGACTTGATTACAATCGAAGAATATAAGAAAACTCCTCGCCCTAAAGTGGTACTTACTTGGGCTCCTCATCCAAGAGCATTGCCTCAAGCAGTGCCTAACTCGTTTGCAGAATGGATGAATGAAACCGATTATGACTTCGTTATCACTCACCCCGAAGGTTACGAACTTGATCCTGACTTTGTGGGTAAAGCCAAAGTTGAGTACGATCAAATGAAAGCATTCGAAGGTGCTGACTTTATCTATGCCAAAAACTGGGCTGCTTATAGCGGAGACAATTATGGTAAGATACTAAGCGACGATAGAAGCTGGACAGTTAGCGACCGTCAGATGGCTGTTACTAACAATGCATACTTCATGCATTGCCTACCGGTAAGACGCAATATGATTGTAACTGACGATGTAATAGAAAGTCCACAATCGCTTGTTATACCCGAAGCAGCCAATCGCGAGATATCAGCTACAGTTGTTATCAAAAGATTATTGGAAGGCTTAGAGTAAAGCTTATACAACATAAGAATATCAAATGGGGTGTGTATGAATCTAATTCATACACACCCCATTCTTTTTACGGTGATTGGTTTACTACGTTTGCAATCTAGTACAACCCTTAATGTAGTATATATCAATCCATCTGATAACTGTTAACTATTATCAGGCTGAATGTATATGTTTAGCACGATAACTGTTAACAGTTATCAAGTTACTTATTGCCAAACAGTCATCAAATGATGGAGTCCCATCCTATTATACAAAGAAAGTCCCCTTCGTTTATGTAACAAAGGGGACTTCTTTCTAATTATACCTAATTTATTTCTTTATAAAGAATTTCTTTCCGTTACGGATATACAATGTATTAGGTTGAAGATCTTTAACCATTCTTCCCGACATATCATATACAGGAGCATTTTCATCTTCTTCATTATCTCCATAGATAGAATCTTCTATACCAGTAGATGCATCAGGAGTCATAGTCATGAAGAACAGATTGCGAGTGCCCGCTTTTGTAATCGCATGAGTACCGGCTGGCAATTCGTAAGTGATAACATTGCTCGTAGTGCCTTTAACAGTTGTATCGTTGATTTTAATATCTGGAACTGTTCCTTCATCAAATACTAGTGTCAATGTTTTAGGTTCTGCAATTGTAAAGCTAATGTTTGTTGAGGATTCTATTTTCAAGCAATCAGTGTAAGTAGTACCACCATAAGTAACAGAACCTTTGCCATTAGATGTACTACCATTGATAGTATAGAAGCTGTTAGACCATTTTCCTGAGTGAGTAAAGAAGCAATCATAATTAGAAGGAGGAGTTACAGCTCCACCGCCATCACCACTGTCGCCACCATCGCCACCGTCACCGCCACCGGTTCCGTTGCCATCAGCACCATCTAAAGCATCTTTATCGAAGAAACCAACCAACTCGCCTTTATAGTTTGTGATTGCATTTTTAAGAGGAACATTCACATCATATGAAGCATCATCTACTGCATTATCAAATTTCCAATCAAAATCGCCATGTCCTATACGTCCTGCGCCATATTCGCCAGTTACAACAGCTGGTACATCGGCAGCAGCATGTGGAGTATAAGAATACATTTTTGTAGGATCGGTATCGAAGTTATTATAAGTAGTTCCACCAAATACTGTTACATAAGATGCAGGAACTTGCTCATTGCGTGTATCAGCCTCGTAGCAGTCAAAGTTGATAGCATCATCTTTGTGAGTAATCAATTTAAAGTTCTTAGATTGCTCTGCATAAATGTTGCCATAAGCTTTAATCATACCACCATCTTCACCCGAGAAAGTGCCTTTTGGGCTTGAAGAAGTTGGAGTATCTGTACCTTGCTTAGAACTAAGGATTGGTTTGTTTGTATTGCGATAATAGTTGCTTTCAACAAACACATTAGAACCCATTGTAGCACCTACACCATATTTAGCAACACCATCAAAGTAGTTGTTGTATACATGCACAGTCATTGTACGCACACGTGGATGACGAGAGTCAGAGTGGTCGAACCAGTTGTGGTGATAAGTAATGAAGTTCTCGCCTGATTCGCTTGTCATACCGCAAAGAGACATCTTACCTGAATCCCAAAAGCGATTGTAAGAGAAAGTCATATATTGAGAGTTAGCCTTTACGTCAAGTGTACCATCGCCTTTAGCTTGATCTGAAGCACTACCTGTTTTACCGTAGAAAAGATCCATATGATGAACCCAGCAGTTACCATTTTCAGTATCCAACGAGATAGCATCGTCTTTAGCCAACATCACAGCAAAGTTGCGTAGTTCCAAGCTCTTGCAATTTCTAATTAGAAGACCAAAACCACGAATCACAGCATCATCTCCAATACCTTCCATCGTGATATTTACTTCGCTGTAGGCTTTATTTCCTTTGATTTGTAATCCTTGAGCCGAGCTTTCCAATGGGTCCATATCAGCTTCTTCTAATGTTCCAAGAATACGTACTGCAAATGGAGTCAAATCATATCCTTTTTGTTTTGCATTAAGAATAGCTTGAATACCAGTGAACTCTTCATCGCCACCTTTAGAATTAATAATGACTCTTCCTGTGATTGTTTTAGCATTGGCAGCAGATACATAAAACACTTTAGCATTACTTTTTAATGTACCGTCGTCATTGTATGCTCCAATTCCTTTGTGATTTAAATGCGCAAAGCCACCACGGTCGTGAGCTAACACATCTACTTCTGGAGTTTCAGTAATCATACTTTCCATCTCTACACCTTCGGCAGTTACAGGAACAATTTTAAGTTGGTATTTTCCGGCTTTTAAACCTACTACATCAGCACGACCATAAGTACCATAGTTACGAACCAACGCTTTATCCAATTGAGTGTATGCTCCACCTACTTCTTTGCTATATACATGATAGGTATCAGCACCATCAACAAAGTTAAATTTAGTGTAAGCGGCTTCTAACCATCCTTTAGTTTCTATCAAAGAGACTTGCGCTGATGCAGTCAATGACATTAGAAACAAGGTGAACAAAAATAATTTAATTCTCATAGTTTTTTAATAAGTAATTCAATTGACTCACAACGAGTCATAAATAGTGTTAAGTAATTGAATGCAATTGTACTAATAAAGGATAGCGTCGTTGTGTAATAATAAACCTTTTATGTAGAAAAAACGGTTCAATGAGTAAAACCCGTAGTTTCACTCATTGAACCGTCTAACACTTTGTAATATAATAATTACTTAATTACTTTCTTTCCTGCTTCTTGCCAGCCTATTATACCATCATCGAGGTCATAAACCTTATAACCATTTTTGGTTAAAATAGAAGCAGCCAGTTTACTTCTTTGTCCGCTACGACAATATACAGCAACCGGTATATCTTTAGTTAATTTAGAATTTGCATTCTCGATAAAAGAAGCATCTTTTACATCTATATTGGTACTATTGGCAAGATGCGCTTCAGCGTACTCATCGGGAGTTCTAACATCTACCAACTGTATATTGCCCTTTTGCAAAAGCAAATCAAAATCGTCAACATTCATAATTTCAAATCCACCTGGTTGTTGACTAGAAAATAGTGATGCAGCCATAGTAATGATTAATGATAGTAGGTAATTCATAACTTTAACAGATTAAATATCTTTCTGAAACAGATAAGGACCATTCTCAATGAAATCGCCATTATCAGCTCTATATTTAAAATATAGCTTTACTGATTGAGTCTGATCGTCTAGATATTGTGCAACAGGAATCGAAGCATAAGCACGCTTCGTATTATACTTAGGAGTATCCGAACCCGAATCATGATAGAGCAAAACTCGAACACACTTCTCTCCTTCATCGTTTAGCTCACTTGACTCTTCTACAAAGCTTAGCTGATGCTGTGAGTCTTGAGTCTTTATCAATAGAACCATATTCAAATAGAAGTTTCCTTGCCATGAGCTCAACACCTCTACAGGATGAGTTATAATCCCTTTTTCAAATTCGGGTGCATCGACAGACAATGGCATACCCGATATTGTGGAAGCCAATGAGTAAATAACAGCCGTATTATCGTCATGCTGTTCAATATTGGCAATGATACGTTGCGTTGAGTTTGACTCTAATTTGATAGTAGATTTATTCTCGCTAACCGAAAGAGTCTCACCACGATCGGTTAAAACACGATGCACTACACCACTTCCATTAACAGTAGCCGTAAGAAACTCTAGCTTAACCGACGGATAAGTGTACCCATCGTCTTTGCATGAAGTTACTACACAAATTACCAATAAAGCGAATATGGTTCTGAAAAGCGTTTTCATCGAGTAGCTACAATATAATTCTTTAATGGATTGGCATACATATCAAGTATAGACTTACGCAAGAAGTCAACATCCTTATTTGGTATATCAATCTTATCTATCTGACCATTTAGATAACTTTCAAAAGCACTCTTCTCTTCTGCACTATATTTATCAGCAAACTGGCTTGTATTTTCAAGCAAATCGTATGCCACATAGTTGCCTGCAAAGAAGCGGTAGTTACTATGAATGCGCTTATCTATTAGTTTAGCAACAGCACTAAATAGTTCCGTTTTAGGCATGGAGCGATCTATCTTATCAAGTTCATCATTGATGCACGATGAAATATGCAAGTGTACTCTACCCTTTTGTCCGGTGATACCTGTACTCATATTCAACATATCCTCTTGAGGTGTTTTCTTATAATCAGGATCATCGCGTTTCAATTGAAACTCTTTAGCTTTCAGATAATCGCATGGGTCGTATTCGTAAGAGAATGTAAGAGGTGCTATTTTTAAACCTTTCAAACGTTCAACGATATCTCCTTCGCCTCCCATAGCCATCATCTTCAAGATACTATCTTGGGTACGGTCGTCAGAATTCTTAGCTCTACCTTCGCGTTGCGCAATCCAGATAGATTCGTTTTTATGGTTGATAGCGTAGTGCATATAGCGCGACATGCGAGCTGCCGATTCTAAGAACTGGCGCATAGTCAATGCACGTTGCACAATAAAAGACTTATTGATACGAACAAACTTCTTAATCCATGGATACATAAGTAGGTTGTCGCCTATTGCAATCTCTACTGTACCAAATCCTTGATCTATCAGTTTAACAGACAAGAAACTTGAGTCGAGCGTAATATCACGATGGTTAGAGATAAATGTATACGCCTCATCATTAGTGATAGAGCTATCTACATCCATCGTAACACCTTGCGTAAAGTCTCTAATTATTTTATTAATCAAGACATAGCAAATAGCCTTCTGAAACTCTAGTTTAGTCTTGCACGATCTAAAGATCTTTTCTAATTGCTCGATAGGATATTCAGGAAAGACCTTTGCGGCCATAGCACGAAACTGCGGATCAGACAACAGTTCATCGTATATATGCGGTAATTCCTCATCATGATAAGGACGTATTTCATCAAATTCTTTTGTATCCATAGTTATAATAGGCTTAGTGAAATTTATTTTCGATAATATCAGTCATTACATCTTTTATATCCAGTCCGGCAGCTGCTATTTGCTGTGGAATGAAGCTAGTAGCCGTCATACCTGGAGTAGTATTTACTTCGAGCAAGTTAATTTTATCGCCCGCAGTAATGATATAATCAATACGCACAATGCCCGAACATCCTAATATATCATAGATAGCAGATGTCAAAGTTTGCACGCGATTGGTTAAATCGTCTGATATACGAGCAGGAGTTATTTCGTCTACCTGTCCGTTGTATTTAGCATCGTAATCGAAGAATTCGTTTTCGGTTACAACCTCAGTGATAGGGAATACAGTTGTTTTAGATTTAGTTTTGTAGCATCCGCAAGTAATCTCTGTTCCTTCCATGAATGCCTCTATCACAACCTCTTGCGCCTCACTAAAAGCTTTAACAATCGCTGGTTGAATTTGTTCTATTGTTTTAACCTTGGTTACACCAAAGCTCGAACCGCCTAAACTTGGTTTGATAAAGCAAGGCAATCCAACTTTCTCAACAACTTCGTTATCGGAGATGCTTTGACCATTGCGTAGCAAGATAGATTCGGCCACACGCATACCAAAGCTTTTTAGATACTGGTTGCAAGCAAACTTATCGTAAGTGATGGCTGCAGCCAACACGCCACAACAAGAGTAAGGGATGCGTAGCATATCGAAATATCCTTGCAGTCTACCATCTTCGCCCGGTGTGCCATGAATTGTGATATATACAAAGTCAAAAACTGTTTTCTCACCATTGTGAGTAAAGCTAAAGTCATTGCGGTCGATGGGCTGAGTAACATCATCGGCTAAGCGAACTTCCCAACGGAGTCCTTCCATTTCGACTAAATACAAATCGTATTTATCGCTATCGATAAATGATAGCACACCTTGTGCACTGCGTAGTGAAACTTGAAACTCAGAGGTATCACCTCCGGCAACAATTGCTATTTTACGTTTCATTCTAAATCTCTATTACTTATATAAGTTCGCCACTTATCGATAAGCGCAGTCATATCAGCAGGCATTTCGGCGGTAAAATACATCTCTTCGCCCGTAGCGGGATGCACAAAACCGAGTGTCATGGCATGCAATGCCTGACGAGGACAAGTGTCGAAACAGTTGTTTACAAATTGTTTATATTTACTAAAGTGAGTTCCTTTCAATATTTCGTGACCACCATAGCGAGTATCATTAAATAAGATGTGCCCGATGTGTTTCATGTGAACACGAATTTGGTGCGTACGCCCTGTTTCGAGCACACACTCTACCAATGTTACATAACCAATGCGCTCGAGCACACTGTAGTGAGTAACGGCATGTTTACCCATCTCCGGATCGGCCATTACTGCCATCTGCATACGATCTTTCGGATTGCGTGCAATGCTTCCTACTATGGTGCCTTCCTCTTCGGCTACATTGCCCCACACCAACGCACGATAGCGACGTTTAGTCGTTTTATCGTAAAACTGTTTGCCAAGATGAGTCTTGGCATCGGGTGTTTTTGCAATGACCAATAGGCCGGAAGTATCTTTATCGATGCGATGCACCAATCCCAAACGAGGATCGTTTGCATCGTAGTCAGGATTATCTTTAAGATGCCAAGCCAACGCATTGACCAGTGTACCGGTATAGTTGCCATGACCGGGGTGCACAACCAATCCGGCAGGCTTATTGACTACCATCAGGTGAGCATCTTCGTAAACGATATCGAGTGGAATATTTTCGGGAATAATTTCGTTTTCGTAACGAGGGCGGTCCATCATTACGGTGATAACATCGAGTGGTTTAATCTTATAACTACTCTTCACCGGCTTGCCATTGGCCATTACAAAGCCTCCATCGGCAGCTTTCTGTATACGATTGCGCGATGCATTAACAATGCGTTCGAAAAGATACTTATCAACACGCATCTGCGCCTGCCCTTTGTCTACTACTACGCGAAAATGCTCATAGAGTTGTCCTTCGGCTTCATCGCC
This sequence comes from uncultured Bacteroides sp., assembly GCA_947074345.1. Taxonomy (GTDB): domain Bacteria; phylum Bacteroidota; class Bacteroidia; order Bacteroidales; family Bacteroidaceae; genus Bacteroides. The sequence continues at coordinate 25,595 of CAMTPH010000036.1, forward strand.
AATGGGCTCGATGTCATCCATCACCTCATCTAAATCATCTTGAAATTCTTCTATCATAGGATGGTTAATCTGTTTGAGCGTTCAATATTTAAAACCAAGACTCTTCTTCTTGGTCGATAGTTGTTCCTTGTGGAGTTGTTGGATCATCGGCAATGATGTAGTCGCCATCCAATCCCAATGAATCTCCTTCGAGATCGAGTGGTTGCATGCCATCGCCTACTACCAATGTGAGAGTTGCACCGGTTGGTACTTTATCGCCATGCTGCAGTTCTACGCCGTTATACTTCACGCCATATACCCAATCTTTCTCACCCGGTATCCATTCGCACTCGGTTAGTTTGAAACCGGCAGCCAACATACGAGCATGTGCTTGGCGCAGCGAACTATTGTCTGCTACATCGGGCACCTGAAACATCGGAACGTTAGATGTATTGACAGTTAGATAAATGGTTCTACCCTTCTTCACTCGCTGACCAGCTCCCGGATTTAGTTCTAAAACACTTCCGGCCGGTTTATCTTTTACATAGTTCGAATCAGAGACTGCAGCCACCAAATCATAATTAGCCAACTGAAGATTGGCTTCCTTTATGCTCAACCCTTTGACATTGGGCACTACAATGGCTTGTCCATGGCGTGTATAAACATCGAGGTATCTCAATACCCCCCAAACCAATAGAATAGCAACAAGTATCATTGCTGCGATATTTAGTAATACGTACTTACTTGTTTTCAATGAAATAAACTCTTTTATAGCGTTAATAACTAAAACGATATTCTAGGCAAATATACGACTTTCAATACATACTAAACAGATTTGAGGTTACTTTTTAGGGTTCGATGCACAGGATAAAGCAATTAGCCGATATTCTTAGTCGTTTAAAACAAGCTTTGGCAACAGAAAGAAGGCTAAATAAATAGATTCAAAACAGTAGAATGAGAGATGTAGCATGGTAAATCAATAGATTCATCCATCACAACATGGGGATGTTTTGGTACACAACACCCGGATGTTTTACACCACAACATCCGGGTGTTATTATGAACAACATGGGGATGTTTTTATATCAAGAGCAATAAGAGAACAATATTGGCTATCTACAACTAGCTAGCAGTACATGAAAACATACGAAGCAAAATGAGGTAAATAAGAAGATAAAAGGCAGAGTCATAAAAACAAGAAAGCCTGCAAAACATCGTTTAAGATGTGTTGCAGGCTTTTATACTTGTTAATTAGAGCGCTAAGCTTATGCTTTAGCTCCGTTGTATTCGTCAGATACTGTAAGTTTCTTACGACCTTTAGCACGACGTGAAGCTAATACTCTACGACCATTAGCACTTGCCATTCTCTCACGGAAACCGTGCTTGTTCTTTCTCTTTCTGTTAGAGGGTTGATAGGTTCTTTTCATTGTTATATATTGTTTTTATTGTTTATACTTTACTCCATTCGGGCTGCAAAAATAGATACTTTTTTTAAATAAACCAAGAGATAACTCTTTT